>JBAPZS010000312.1:0-2450 GCA_049285355.1 Candidatus Cybelea sp.
CTTTAGGATCCACGTATTGGTAGGTCAATTTTCCCGATCGGCCCGAGCCGCACGCCGCGCCCTTGCTCTCCATCGAGAACCCGTCCATCTTTCCACCGTCGTAATCGAGGCCGACGTTTTTCCACGAGTGTCCCCAGTCGCAAGGCTCGTTGAGCGGGACCTTCTTGAGCGGCACCCATTCATCGCCTTTCGGACAGCCATGCGTCCGCATGCGCGACGGCCGCACGTACGAACTCGAGCCCGAACCCGAGACCGGCTCCATGCAGCCGCCCGTGGCTCCATCGGCGCCGGGGAACGTCGCAAAGAAGTTGTCGAAGCTGCGATTCTCTTGAATCACGATGACGACGTGTTTAATATACTTCGACCCGCTACCGCCGCTGTTGATATAACTGGAGAGGTCCTGCGGAAGCGGTGTCGGGCTCTGCGCGCCGCCGCACGCCGAGACGCAAAAGGCAAGGACGAGCGTTGATGCGAGCAAACGAATCATGCCGTTTTGGGTTCGGCCTTAACGCAAGCACTCCCATCGAAGCCGCCGAGCAGGCCCACCTTTTTCGTGCGCCGCGGCGAGCCGATGACCCCGGTCTACTTTCGCTCAGATGGAAGGGCAGCGCAACACTGCACCAAGAAGGCTCTCACCCGCAACGCCCGTTTCTTTTACAATAAAGAGGTAGCAGCATGTCGATTTCGCGCCTTCGCGTTACCGTCGTAACAGCGCTGATGGCGTTGGCCATCGCCAGTTGCGGCGGACACGGCAACGGCGCCGTACCGCCGGGCGCGGTTGCGGCGGACGTTTCGGCTGTAACGCCCGCCGACACAACCTCCATCTTGAAGAGGCTGAAGAAGGACGTCACGATCGGCTCGACCGTGGATCCCGGTAACGGCGATACTGGGCCGCACGGCATCTCCATCGCACAAACGAGCTATGGAAAACTAAAGGCGGGGCAAATCCTCGTCTGCAACTTCGAAGACAAGTCGGGCACGGCGGGTGACGGAACCACGATCGACGTCTTCGATGCGAAGGCGGGCTCCAAGCCGACGACCTTCATTCAAAGCGCCCATATCAAAGGCTGCAGCGGCGATGCCCTGGCGGGGGGTAACCAGGTCTACGCTACTGGGATGACAAGCAAGCTGATGGCGCATATCACCCCTGCGGGCGTGCTCAAGAAGACGTGGTCCAAGCCGATCTCTAAAGCGATGACCGATGCCGATGCGCCGCAGATCTACGAGTACTCGTCCGAGTTCATCTTCGTCGGCAACGCCGACGACGGCGGCGTCGTGAGTTACAGTTTCGGCGGTTACGGGCAGGGGACGGTCACCGAAGTCGTCGGCGGCTTCCCGGTCAACAAGGCCTCCGGCTGGAGCGCGCTCGGACCGTCAGGCCTCGCGTATTGGTGCGGCGTACCGCCCGGCACAACTATGTGCACCAAGAAAGGCAAAATTCCAGACGAGCTTTTTGTCGCCGACGGTGCCTGCAACGCCGTTGTCGAGATCGACAAAGCCAGCGAACTGCTTCTGACCGATGAAATCGTGGTCGAGCCCGGCTGCAAGACCTTCAAATGTAAATACGCGAAGTTTAAAATTTGCGGCAAGCTCGTCAAGGCCGGCGCACCGCTCAACGCACCATTTGCCGAGACGTTGCTGCCCAATGGCAATATCATCGTTGCCAATACGAAAGGCGGCAACACGCTCGTCGAGATGACGCCGACCGGCCAGGTGCTCGACACCAAAGTCGTGGACAAGAGTAAGACCGCCGGAATCTTCGGCCTCGCCTCCGGCGGCACGAGCGACTCGAACACCACGCTCTTTTATACGGATAAGAACACCAACACGCTCCACGAACTGGAGCAGTAACCCCCTTTGTCATCCTGAGCGGAGTCGAAGGATGACGGAGCCCCCGGCCTGTCACCCTGAGCCCTTCGACTTCGCTCAGGGCAGGCTCCGGTCGAAGGGCGTTTTTGAGTTGTGCCAGGTAGGTGTGCGGGTGTGCGTGGTTCGGAGCGGCGCCCCGAGCGATGATGGGGTCGAGGTGATTTAACCTCGATCCTAGCCCAGATAGGAGAAAATCAATGACTCGTCAGCTCATCATCTGCTCCGCCCTGATCGCTTCGGTTACCGGTCCTGCCCTGGCCGTGACGAACATGGCGAGCAATACGGCCGTCGTGAATCGGAACAGCAATCCGGTCGCCGAGAATCGGATCAGCACTGCGGCCGCCGCGAATCGGGCAAGTAACCCCACCGCCCTGTTTCACGCCAGTAACCCGGCGCAATGGATACGGCCCCACCTTCCGGTCGACTTCGTGCCTCACCTAACCAACACGGCCGGCACGTTCGGCATTAAACGCGCCGACGAGATGAACCGCGCCGGCGTCATCGGCCCGCCGATCACGATCGAACGGCCCACTAATCCGGTCGCGGGCCATTTGTTATTGGTCTGCCGGTCGGCTGCGGCC
>JBAPZS010000313.1:0-10175 GCA_049285355.1 Candidatus Cybelea sp.
GTTCGGTAATGGCGACCACCGACGATTTCGTGCGCTTCACGGCGCTAACGATGCGGTCTTGGTCGCTAACGCCGCTCAAAGGCACGGCGGCGATGGCCGGGGGCGTGCGATCCGGTCCGGTCGCACCGCCGAAATGACTGCTCGCGTAGAGCATCATAAGGAAGCTGCCGATAACGGCGCCCACCAACCCGACGATAAGCGTAGGGATGACTCGACTCTTCATATGCGCCATCCTACCCGACCGCCTTAAAAAAGTCGCATACTATGGGCTAAAAAAGTGCTAAAAGGGGCCCGCTTGCTCGCACTTCTCGGCGGCGGAGCGGGCGTCGGGTGTGCCGCGCGAAGGCGAGGGCAGCTCCTGCCACAGCGCGCTCGGCAACTGATGGTGCAGCGCCTCCCTGATGCACTCGAGACGCTCCTCGCGCATCTCCATCACGCGCATCTGGATGAGCAGCCGCGCTCGCCGCAGCGCGCGCCGCGAATAGAGCTCGTCGGGCGAAACGGGCGCAACCTGTGCCGGCGGCGTCGGCGCGGCTGAAGCGCTCGGGGCGGCCGGCCCCACGGCCGAGCCGAGCAAAAAGAGAAGAAGCATCGGTCCCTACCTCCGCGACGTAATTCACGGCCACGTCGCGGGGGAGCAAGGGCGAAGGGCAAAAAGCCCGGTTTGTGAGCTCTGACACCTTGACCATCGCCGCACCGCCGGCGACCCCCTACGTTCGCGTCGTGCCGCTCGGGGGTTGCGGCGAAATTGGGCGGAACATGACCGTGATCGAGACCGACGAGGATCTCGTCGTCGTGGATTGCGGGTTGATGTTTCCCGACGACGAGATGTTCGGCGTGGACATCGTCATCAACGACTTTACCTACGTGCGCGAACGCGCGCACAAGCTGCGGGCGCTGCTCGTCACCCACGGTCACGAAGACCACATCGGGGGGATTCCGTATTTCGCGCGGGAGTTTACCGATGTACCGATCGTCGGCACCGCGCTGACGATCGCGCTGATCAAGGCAAAGTCGCGCGAACAGAAGCTCGGCGAGGTCGAGTTCAAGCTGGTGCAGCCGGGCAGCCGCGTCAAGTACGGCTCGATCGAGACCGAGTTCGTGCACGTGAATCACTCGGTTGCCGGAGCCTGCGCGCTGGCGCTGCGGATGCCGGTCGGAACGGTCTTTCATACCGGCGACTTCAAGTTCGACCAGACGCCGATCGACGGCAAGCCCGCCGATTTTTCGGCCATAGCCCGGATCGGCGACGAGGGCGTGCTCTGCATGCTCTCAGACTCCACCAATGCCGAGCGGCCCGGGCACACGCTCTCCGAGCGCATGGTCGGCGAGGCGTTCACCTCCATCTTCTCGCACGCGAAGGGGCGCATCGTGGTGGCCTCGTTCGCCTCCAACGTTCCGCGCATTCAGCAGACAGTCGACCACGCAGTCGCCTTCAATCGCAAAGTTGCGTTTCTCGGTCGCTCGCTGCGCAACGTCGTGCACTTTGCGACGGAGTTGGGCTACATTCGCATTCCCGCCGAGGCACAGCTGCGCATTGAAGATATCGACTCCCTTCCGCCCGAGCGCGTCGTGGTGATGACGACCGGGTCGCAGGGCGAGCCGATGAGCGGGCTGGCGCGCATGTCGGTACGCGATCACAAGAACTTTCGCATCGTTCCCGGCGATACGGTCGTCATCAGCGCGACGCCGATTCCCGGCAACGAAAAGAGCGTGCACAAAATCATCAACAACCTCACCAAGCTCGGCGCCACCGTAATTCACGGCACGGATGGGCGAGCGCACGTCTCGGGGCACGCCTCTCAGGAAGAGCTGCTGCTGATGCTCAATCTGATTCGGCCCGAGTTCTTCGTCCCGGTGCACGGCGAGTACCGGATGCAGGCGGCGCACGGCGCGCTCGCGGTGCAGACGGGCGTCGAGCCGGGCAACGTGTTTATCTGCGAGGACGGCGCCGTGCTCGAGTTCACGCACGATTACGGCGATAAGGTCGGGCGGACGTACGGTGGCAACGTCTTCGTTGACGGGTCGGGGATCGGCGACGTCGGTGAGGCGGTATTGCGCGACCGTAAGGCGCTTTCAAACGATGGGATCATGATGGTCGTCGTCACGATCGACAGCGAGGAGGCGCGCGTCATCGCCGGACCGGACATAATTTCGCGCGGCGTCTTCTATCTGCCGGAGGCCGACGGCGTGCTCGACGAGCTGCGCGGCGAACTGAAATCCGCGATCGAGGGCATCTCGGTGGATGCCATGCGCGACGTCAACGCCGTGAAGGAGCATATCCGCAGCGCCCTGGCCACGGCGGTGCACATCCGCACCAAACGCCGCCCGATCGTCATCCCGGTGGTAATGGAGGTCTAACTCCCTCCCCCCGGCAAGCGCACGCTTGCGGTCCGGCGGGTATAGGAATACCATGCGCTGGTCGACGACGGTCTTCTTAACGGGCGTCGCATGGGCAGTTGCGATCGCCGCCGCACCAGCTACCACAAGCCAAGCCGAATCTCCGAGCCCGACACCATGGCTATCGGTGGTTGCACCGCCGAACTACACGTTCCAGCTCGACGTCCTCGTGCGGATGCAGCACTTCCCATGGCTGCGCTTCCATCTGCTGGGAACCGGTGAGTACGAGCCGGGCGAAACCTACAAAGTAACCTTCACGAAGGTTCCGTGGCTCTTCCCCAAGAGCCTAAACGGAATCGACCTCTCGATGCTCGACCCGCTGATGTGGCCCGGACGCTTCCTCTACGAGCAGACCGGTATCCGCGATGGGATGACGCTCTTCTCTCTGCACGCGCTCAACGATCCGGCGCTCGCCGCCGCGACGGTGGCGCTCGGCCCAAGATGGCGAGCGCGCACGGTGGATGCCGACTTCACCAACGGCTCGCACATCCACATGAGCATCACGCCGTCCGCGGTTGACGGCTTCCTCTTGCCCGAGACGCTCTCGGCCGATATCGAGGAGCCGCACCTCTCCGTCTCGGCGAGCGGAGATTTCAAGGATTACACGTTCGAGCCCACCGAGTAGCCGGCGCTTGAACCGCTCGCTTATCGTTGCGATTGCGGTTGCGGGGTTGCTCGCGCTGCTCAGCGCAATTCAGCTTGCAACCGCGCGCAACGCGACGGAGTATCTGCTGCTGCCGCCCTTTGCCGTCATCATCTATATCATCTTTGGGGGCGAACCGGGCGTCGCGACGCGCTTTCGTTCGGTCGTCGTGCTCCCGGTGATCGCCGCAATCATCGGGGAGCTATGCTGGCACTACTTCGGACTCTCTCCGGTGGGCGTTGCGCTCGCGACGCTCGCAGTGCTTGCCGTACAGGCGGCGACCCGCGCGCAGATGCCGCCGGCGCTCGCGCTCGCCGTTTTGGCGATGCTCTTGCGAGCCCAAGGCTATCCGTACGTGCTGGGCGTGCTCGAGGGCACGGCGACGATCTTTGTCGCCTTTGTGGCCTGGTGCCGGTTACGACCGGTTCCGACTCAGCGGTAGAGGTTACGGCGCGTCGGGGGCAGCGCGACGCTGCCGTCGTCTCCTGGACGCGCGAGCAGCGATTGAAAGACGCCGAGACGCCCGGTCACAAAGCCTTGCGCGCTACCGGCCATGTAGAGGCGCCAGGTGCGATAGTTCTCGAGCCCCGAGGCTGCCACGGCCTCGTGGCGATGCCGTTCGAGATTCGCGACCCAAAGCCGCAGCGTCTGGGCGTAATGTTCGCGCAGGCTCTCGACGTCGCGCACTTCGAAGCCGGCGCGCTCCGCGATCGCGAGCGCGTCGCCGATCGGCACCAGCTCGCCGTCCGGAAAGACGAACCGCGCGATGAAGCCGGTCGTGCGTCCGCCCTTTCTTCCCTCGTTCTGATTTGAAATTCCGGAGTTGAGGAAGAGCCCGCCCGGCCGCAGCAGGCTGAAGACTTTTCGAAAGTAGCGACGCAGCTGCGCGCGCCCGACGTGCTCGAACATGCCGATGCTCGCGATCTTGTCGAAGCGCTCGTTGCCGAGATCGCGATAATCTCGGAGTTCGACTCGCACCCGATTACCGACGCCTGCACGCTCGATGTGCCGTTGCGCCTCTTCGCACTGAACGCGTGAGAGCGTGATGCCCAGCGCGCGCGCCCCGAACTGCTGTGCGGCCCGCACGACCAGCGCTCCCCAGCCGCAGCCGATATCCAGAAGCCGTTCGTCGGAACGTAAGTGCAGCTTGCGCAGCGTGTAGTCGAGCTTCGCCGCCTGCGCTGCATCGAGCGTCTCCGCGCCCTCGTCAAAATACGCGGCCGAGTATTGCAGCTGCTGGTCGAGAAACGAACGATAAAACGCAAGCGGCTGATCGTAATGAAAACCGACGGCGGCGAGGTCGCGACGCCGCGAATGACGACCCCCGTGCAGGTCGGCCTCGTGCAGCTCCGTGGCGGGAGATTTCGGCAAGCGCCACAGAATCGTCGCAAGGCGGACTGCGCGTGAAAGAGTCATCGCTTTCCCTGCTCGAAGAAAGCAATCCACCGCGTACTCGAGGCTTCCTTTGACGTCCAGTTCACCGCGCGCGAATGCGCGTCCGAAACCGAGGTCGAGCGGCGGCGTGAAAGCGGCGCGCAGCGCGCCGGGCGTATTGACGCATAGTACGAACTGCTGCGAGCGCTTGGCGCCAAAGTACGAACCGTCCCAGAACGCTACGGCAAAGTCGCCGAGGTAGCTATCGCCAAAGAGCGCGCGAAGCGCCGCGCTCGCCTCATTGACCTGCGGATCGGAGCTGCTGGCCAGGATGCTGTCGAGCTCACTCGCTCGCATACACTCGGCTTATACCCAGGTCAAATGACGCGCTATCGGAGGGTTAGGATCTTGGCAGCATGACGTTGTCAATCACGGCGTCGGTGAACTCGGTCGTGCTGGCATGCCCGCCGAGGTCGGCGGTCGCGACGCCGGCCGCGACCGCGCTCATCGCCCCGGCGTAGATCGCTTGCGACGCCTCGACGGCACGCGGGTCGTCGATATACGAGAGGCTGGCGGCGGCGGCCAGGATCATCGCGAGCGGGTTCGCGACGTTCTTGCCCTCGAGCCCGGGGGCGGTCCCGTGCGGCGCCTCCGCGATCACCGCCGACGCCTCGAGCGATTCATCGAAGGAGAGCACCACCGATTCGGCCCCGGCAACCGAGCCGAAGAGCGCCATCACCAGGTCGGAGAGACAGTCGCCGTCGCGGTTAAGCGAGGGGATGACCAGCGGCTGGTCGCCCGGTGCGGAGAGCAGCAGCGCGTAGGTGGCGTCGATGAGCTGCGGATCGTAGGGAACGCGGGGATGGCGCTTTGCGGCCAAGTCCATCTCCTCTTTGAGCATCCCTTCGTACACTGGACTCACGGTGAACTTCGGGCCGCCGAAAACGGTCCCGCCAACCTTTGCAGCATGCACGAACGCATACTCGGCGACGAAGCGGCAGATGCGTCGCGTAATGGTCTCGGTGCGGCAGGCAATCTCGTTCATGCCATGGCCTTGGCGCCACTCTTTCGCCCCGTACGCATCGCCGACGGCCATGCGCACGACCGATATCGGCGCATGAATCCCCCCGACTGGACGCACGCGCGGAAGCTTACGCCCGGTGCGAACGATGACGCTGGCATCGATCGCCTCGCGCAGAATGCGGTTGGGCGAGCCGACGTCGTCGAGCCCCACCGGCGTAATGGTGGCGGCTTTTAAACCGACGTGATGCAAGCGAATCGCCTCGGCGGCTTCCATCACGACGTTGTTCGCCGTCGCGCGGCGACGGCGCAGCGAGAGGTCGTAGCGATCGAACTCGAGCTCGAAGCCGATCACGCGCGGCTCGAGAACGCGCAGCGCTTCGAGCAACAGCTCCTGCCCGGTCTGATCACCTTCGAGAACGACGAGCGTCGGCTGCTCCGAGCGGAGTCGAGGCGTGGCCAAAATGAACTCCCGTACTTACGAAGAAGCTATGTGGTCCATGGCGCGCACCCGCCCCGCGCGGCGTCGACGAGCGAATGGGATCCGGCTCAATCTCGAGATCGTTGGGATCGCCGCAATCGCACTCGCCGTCCTCTTCGGCATCGCTGTGGCGTTTCCGCATCATGCCGGCAGCATGGGTGACTGGACCGCCAAAGAACTCCGGCGACTCTTTGGAGATGCGACGCCGCTTTTCCCCGTGCTCATCGCGCTGATCGGGGGCATCATCTTTCTCGAAATCAGCGTGCCGCGCATGATCGCGGGCCTGGGCACGACCGCGCTCGCGTACTTTCTCATCTTCGACGCATTCCTGGGCGCGGGCGGCTGGTCGCGTGGCGGCGCGGTCGGCACGAACATTTGGTGGGCGTTGCGGTCGCTCGTCGGCGGCGTCGGAGCGACCATCCTCCTCATCGTTGCCGCGCTCTCGCTAACGCTCTGGCTGAGCAACACCAGCCTCAAACGGACTATCGGTCGAGTCGTGCTCTTCCTTAGTAGGGTGAAGCTGCCGTCGCTCCCTCAGCTTCCTAAACTGGAGCCGCTCGAGTGGAAACCGCAGCCGCTCGTTCTAGTCGAAGAACCGGTTGAGCTCTGTCACCCTGAGCGGAGTCGAAGGGCGACAGAGCTCAACCAGGACGAACCCGACCTCGAGCCCCCCGAGCCAATAAAGAAAGTATCGCTGCCCCTCAAGCCGGTGGTCCCAAAACCGACCGCCAAGGACGGCTCCGGCCGCACCTACCGCCTCCCCGACCTCTCCCTCTTCGATCCTCCCGCCAGCGTCGCAGTGGACGACTCGAGCCGTTCGCACGTGCTTGAAGATACGCTGGCGAGCTTCGGCGTCGGCGCGAAGGTGGTGCACATCGAGCGCGGACCCTCGATCACGCGATACGAGCTCAAACCCGAGCGCGGCGTCAAGATCTCGCGCATCGCCTCGCTCGCCGACGATCTCGCGCTTGCGCTCGCGGCGACGAGCGTGCGTATCGAGGCGCCGATTCCCGGCAAGTCGGCCATCGGCATCGAGGTGCCCAACAAGACGATCTCGATCGTCGCGGTGCGCGAGATTTTGGAATCGCTCCCCAATCGCGGACAGGTGCCGCCGCTTTGGATGGCGCTCGGCAAAGATATCACCGGCCGCCCCGTCTTCGGTGACCTCTGCAAGATGCCGCACCTTCTGGTCGCGGGCGCGACGGGCGCCGGCAAATCGGTCTGCCTGAACTCCATCATCGCCTCCCTGCTCGTCAGCGCGACGCCCGATCAGGTGCAGCTGCTGATGATCGATCCCAAGCGCGTCGAGCTCACCGTCTACAACGGCATCCCTCATCTAATTAAGGACGTCATCGCCGACCCGCGTCTCGCCGCCGGCGCCCTCTTCGAGATGACCAAGGAGATGGACGCGCGCTACGAGCGCTTCGCGAAGGCCGGCGTGCGTAAGATCGAAGAGTACAACGCGAAGTTCCCCGACGAGCATCTGCCCTACGTCGTTATCGCGATTGACGAACTCGCCGACCTCATGCTCGTCGCGCCCTCTAAGGTGGAAGCCACGATTATGCGGCTCGCCCAGCTCGCCCGCGCCACCGGCATCCATCTCGTCGTTGCGACGCAGCGGCCGTCGGTAGACGTCATTACCGGTCTCATCAAGGCCAACGTCCCGTCGCGCATCGCCTTTGCGGTCAGCTCGCAGACTGACTCGCGCGTTATCCTCGACATGAACGGCGCGGAACGATTGCTCGGCCGTGGCGACATGCTCTATCTCCCCATCGACGCGCCCAAACCGATCCGCGCGCAAGGTGCGCTGATCACCGGCGCCGAGATTCAGCGGCTCGTCGATTTCTGGGCACGCCAGGCGCGTCCCGATAATCTGCTCGACGTCGAGGTTGTTCCGGTCAGCGACGAAGACGCTGCGCGCAAAGAAACCGATCCGCTCTGCTACGAAGCCGCGAAGTTTTTGATCGAAACGAACTACGCCTCGACCGCCGCGCTGCAGTCGCGTTTCTCGATCGGCCATCCGCGCGCCGTGCGGTTGATGAAGCAGCTCGAAGATTTCAAAGTCGTCGGACAGCACGAGGGAACCAAACCGCGTAAGATTCTTGTCGGCCTGCCGGAGCTCGAACTGATGGCGCCGCGCCTCGTCGGCACTCCCGGCGGCCAGCAAGATCTCTTTGCCAGCGGCGAATAGTCTCGCGCTCGTGCGCGTATTGGTGCGCTGCTACGCCGTCGCATTCGCAGCGCTGGCCGGTTTTTTCGCACTGGGCTATTTCTTGCGATCCAACGGCGAGCCGGCCACCTTTGACGGATGGGAGCGGACTTTGTTCGACCATTCGACTCTTGTCGCATGGTGGATCACCTGGGCCTGCTACCCTCAAGCTCTGATTCCGATCTGCCTCGTTCTCCTGATCCTCGCGTGGCGTCTCCCAGTGTGGCGCTCGCGCATATTGCTTAGCATCGTGTCGCTGATCGTCTCGTGGCGTGCCGCCGACTACTTCCAGCACTTTTTCGCGCGTCCGCGGCCGCTCGATTGGGTTGTCAAGCACGAAACTTCGTTTTCGTACCCCAGCTCCCACGCGGCGATCGTGACCGGCTTTTACGTACTTTGGGCGGTGCTGCTGTACGCGTCCGAGTTGCCGAAGCGGACGCGCGCGGCTGCGGCCTCCCTGCTTATGCTCTTTTCGATCGCGATCTTGTGGTCGCGACTGGCGCTCGGCGCGCACTTCGTTACCGATCTGGCCGGCGGGATTCTGCTCGGCGTTGCGGTGGTCTTTATGTCGCTTGGCCTCTACGCGGCCGGCATCTTCGGCCGGCCTGCGGGGCGCTTCTCCGCCGCGGCAGAATAGGGGGCTGATGGCGTTCGCTGATCCGGCGCTGGCGCAGATCGAGCAGAGGCTCGACGCCGGCACGCCGCTCTCCATGGAAGACGGGCTCGCGCTCTATCGCACCTGGGATATCCACACGCTCGGGCGGCTGGCCCGCCGGCAGAAGGAGCGCAAGAGCGGCAAGAGCGTCTTCTACGTTTTAAATCGGTACATCAACTCGACGAACGTCTGCTTCGCGGGCTGCACGTTCTGTTCGTTTGCCGCCGACGAGTTCAAGGAGCCCGAGCGCATCTTCCGCATGACCGCCGATCAAGTCTTCGCCAAAGCCGTCGAGACCGGAACGAACTTCAATCAGATCCACATCGTCGGCGGCCACGATCCGCGTCAGCTCTCGCTCGACTATTGGCTGCCGCTGATGCGCCGCTTCAAAGCCGCGCTGCCGCACGTGCAGCTCTCGCTCTTCACCGCCGCCGAGATCGAGTACATGGCTAAGCGCCATCGCATGTCGTTCCCGCAGATCGTCGCCGAATTAAAGAGTGCGGGCCTCGACAACGTCAACGGCGGCGCCGCCGAGATCTTCGCCGAGGCGACTCGGGCGAAGATCTGCCCGAACAAGGTCAACTCGGCGAACTGGATGCTGATTCACGAGGAGCTGCACCGTCAGGGTATCGCGAGCAACGCCACGATGCTCTACGGACATATCGAGTCGCTGGAAGACCGCGTGGATCACATGATTCGCCTGCGCGAATCGCAGGAGCGCTCGCCAGGCTTCAACGCCTTTATTCCGTTGGCGTTCCATCCGGACGGCAACGAGCTGTCGTACTGCGGCTGGACGACCGGTCTCGACGACATCCGCACTTTCGCCGTCGCGCGCTTGATGCTGAACAACTTCGATCACATCAAAGCCTATTGGATGATCCAAGGCTTAAAGGTCTGCCAAGTTGCACTGGAGTTCGGCGCCGACGACATGGACGGCACGCACGGCTCGACCGACGAAGAGATGATCTATCACGCCGCCGGCACGCAATCGGGTCAATACGTCGACGACCGCGAATTCCGCCGCCTTATCGAAGAGGCCGGCTACGTTCCGGTGCGCCGCAACTCGACTTATGATGAGTTCCCCTGGGACTGGGCCCCGTCCACCGTTGCCGCCGCCCTGTCATCGTGACTACGCTCCGCTTTGTCACCCTGAGCATGTCATCCCGAGCTCTCCCAGTGTCATCCCGAGCGGAGTCGAGGGACGAAGGATGACCAAGAACTAACGTGTCGTTGCGTTGCGGTCGCATACGGTACACCAACGACCTCCCAATTTACGCGGCGTTCGATGAGGGCACGATCGAATATCCCGGATCGCTGCACGCCGACGTTCCCTCGCGCTTGAACGCCGCGCTGCTTCGCGGCGACCTCGATTTGAGCCCGATCAGCGCCTTCA
>JBAPZS010000314.1:0-1993 GCA_049285355.1 Candidatus Cybelea sp.
CGCTTTCTTTCGAGCGAGACGTTCCGCAACGCGCAGCAATCGGTCGTCGCCCTCGACGTGATTGCGTTGATGGACGCGCTCAAAATTCAGAAAGCCATCGTCGCCGGCTTTGACTGGGGCGCGCGCACAGCGGACGTCATGGCAGTACTATGGCCGGAACGCTGCAAGGCAATCGTTTCCGTCAGCGGCTATCTGATTAGCAGCCCTGCGGGCAACCAGACACCGTGGCCACCCCAGGCTGCATTCGCATTTTGGTACCAGTACTATTTCGCCACTGAAGTCGGCAAGGCCGGCTATGCGAAATACCTCGATGAGTTCAATAAGTTCATCTGGCACCAGGCTTCGCCGAAGTGGAATTTCGACGATGCCACGTACAGCCGCACAGCAGCTTCCTTCAACAACCCGGACCATGTTGACATCGTGATGCACGATTATCGCTGGCGGCTCGGCCTAGCGGATGGTGAGCGGAAATATGACGGCCTCGAAAAGCGGCTGGCCGCGCTTCCTGTCGTCACCGTGCCGGCCATCACCATGGAAGGCGACTCCAACGGGGCAATCCACGCGCCCAGCACAGCCTATCGCGACAAGTTCTCTGGCAAGTATGACTACCGGCTCATCACCGGCGGCGTCGGCCACAACATTCCGCAGGAAGCCCCGCAGGCCTTTGCCAGTGCCGTCATCGCCGTCGACGCTTACAACTAACGAAGCTCGGCGAGCTGCGAGTCCCTAAGTCTGATCGCGGTCGCTCGTCTCGTTGCCTTCTATCGAGTTAACGAGCTTCCGTTTCACCTGACCAGAGCGCTCGAGAACAGTATAACGCGAGATGAAATCATCGAACTGATCACAGCATCAGCAAGCTAGCCTCCTCGTGAATAAGGATGCCCTGCCACGGCAGGGCATCTTTTTATACTACATCGGGGCCTCTAAATGTAACAGAATTCAAACTCTGATAGCTAAGGCATCATCTGTGGAGCGGGTCTCGCATCCCAAGCTGGGGTCGGGCGCAAGCTTCCAGCGATCGGCATGTTCGTTGTGCTGATATTGGCTGCGCTCATATATCAATCGAAGGAATTGCAAAACCACGGAGCGGAGGAGGCTTCCCAACTTACTCGTCATTATTTGCACGTTCAGCCAACTCTCGGCGCGCGGCAGGCGCAGCGTGGCCTGCATGATATAGACTTGTCGAGTACGGGCTCTAAACTCGTCGTGAATGTTTCTTGGCTGTCTAGAAAATGGCCGTCGCGATCCCAACCTGTTTCACATGCTTATTAGGCCAGTTAACGCCGCGGACCACCCACATGGCTGTCGAGCGATCGGGCACGCCAAGTATCCACCCCGTTTTTGCGCAGGCATAGTTCAAACGCTCGTCGCCGATGGCGTCCGTCGCACCCTGAGCGAATACACACGTGTCGCCGTTAACGAGGCGAAGCCCCCAGGGTGCGCCTCTAAGGCGGAGTCCCCAGAGCTCTCCGGTGAGTTTTACGTTGTCGGTGAGTGGCTTTGCCACCGTGAGCAGCGCAACGCGATTTGAAAACGGGCCTTCGGCGCACGCGGGAGTCCGTTTATGGGACGAGCTCACGAAACATGGATCGTATATAGTGTTGTCGGTACCCATACAACGCCAAGCGTCGGATCGTTCTGACGCAAGCGAGTGGATCCAGCACGAGCCTTTGACCCTCTCCGAAACGATGAAGCCGTTCCGGAGGCCGCTGGATGACCAGGGAGAGAAAAGTACGACGCGCGTGCGCGTGATCGCGGCCGGCGTCGAAGCCGCGAGCGCGAAGACAATCGCGCAAATGATCCCAAGTACGCGCATCGCTGGCAACATGCAAACCACCTCATTTTCGGGGAAAGCTCACTTTCGTCGCTTACTGACACGCGCGTCGCCCAAAACGACCGGAGAAAACTACGAAGCCGTGTAGCTACCCTTAGATCTTCGTCGCTTTACGCCTGGAAACCCACACTCTCCGTCTGTCCGAATCCGCTCCTAAAG
>JBAPZS010000315.1:0-5485 GCA_049285355.1 Candidatus Cybelea sp.
GTCTTGATGGGCGAAGTCGATATCGATGTCGGGAATCTCGCGCCGCTCCTCCGACATGAAGCGTTCGAAGAGGAGGTCCATCTCGATGGGATCGACCGCGGTAATTCCCAGCGCGTAGCAGACCGCCGAGTTCGCCGCCGAGCCGCGGCCCTGACAGAGAACGCCGCGTTCCGCCGCTTCGCGCACGATATCCCAAACGATCAAAAAATAACCGGCCAAATCCATCTTGGCGATCAAACCGAGCTCGTACTCGAGTTGCCGCTCGACCCGGCTCTCCAGCGGCATCGCGTAACGCCGCGCCGCGCCCTCGTAGACGAGCTTGCGAAGGTGGCGTTGCGGCGTGCTTCCTTCCGGCACCGGAAAGAGCGGAAACTGTCCCGCCAAACGTTCGAGCCGGAACGTGCAGCGTTGCGCGATGGAGACGCTGCATTCGATCGCTTCGGGGTGCTCGGTGAAGAGCCGGCGCATCGCTGCCGGCGCCTTGAGATGAAACTCGGCGTTTGGACGCAGCCGATTGGCGGACCGCGCGGCCTGCAGCGTCGTGTGGTCGCGGATGCAGGCGAGCACGTCGGCTACCAATGCGTCCTCGCCGCCGGCGTAAACGACCGCATTGGTCGCGACGTACGGCAGGCGGCAGCGTTGCGCGATCCTCGCGAGCGCTAAGTTACGTTGCGTCTCTTCCGAGGTGAGGTGCTGTTGAAGCTCCAGATAGAAGCGTCGTTCGAAGATTGCACCGAGGCGTTGTGCCTCTTCGGCCGCCGCGCGCAATCCGCGTTGCGCGAGCGCGCGTTCCACCCGGCCGCAGGGACCGCCGGAGAGCGCGATCAGCCCGTCGTTATGATCTTCGAGATCCTCCAATCGCAAGCGCGAATTGCCCTTGCTTCCACGCATCTGCGCGGTCGAGATCAGCCGGCAGAGATTCGCGTAGCCGCGTTCGTTTTCGATCAACAGCGCGAGATGCGCGCCGTCTTCAAAGGTGAGCTCGCTTCCAATAATGGCAGCGACGCCTCGCCCGCGCGCGTGCGCCGCAAAGCGCACCGCTCCGTAAAGTCCGTCGCGATCGGTAAGCGCGATTGCGGCTAATCCGAGCTGCGCCGCCCGCTCGACTAACTCTTCGGGATGCGATCCGCCCTGGAGGAAACTGAAGTTGGACCAGGCGTGAAGCTCGGCATACATGAGTAAATATCGCAGCTTCAGGAACGGGCGATTCGAAGACACTCGTCGCGCCGCATCCGTGCGGCGCTCCTGCTCGCGCGCGACGCTTCTTGTCGCCCATTCCTGAAGCTGCGATATTTACTCATATATGCCTCGCAGATACCAATGCGAGCCTTGGCGGTAGATGCGAGCGAACGTGCCGTCCTCCAGCACGACGTCGTATTCGTCGCGCGTAACCCCTTCGACGGAGTTTATCCCGAGCGAAGTCGAGGGGCTCAGGACAGGCTTTGAGGTGAAGCGTTCTGCGATACGCCATGGACCGATGCATTGCATCACCGCTTGCCGATCGACCACCGACGGTTCCCCGGCTCTCAGTTCTACGGCGACCTCTCGAACTTCCAGCAAGCGAAACTGAGGAACGAGCCGGTGCACGGGATCCGTTTTGCCGAAGATGGTTTTCGCAGGCGTCCTTCGACTCCGCTCAGGATGACAAAAGAATGGTTCATACTCGAAACGCTCCTCCAGCAGATGCGCTTCACGCGTCGTGGCTCGCGTGATACCTTCGCCCAGTACCGCTTCGAGACGCGCGATCGTCACCGCCACGCGCTGCGGATCGAAATCGTCGGCACCAAATAACGCTTGCGCCTCTCCTCCTTCCTCGAGTTGTCGCGCCTGCACTCGTAATCCAACGATGGCCGCTTCAAAGGTTGCGCCTTCGAGCTTGGCGCGCAGCATATCGAACATCGTGCGCTCCTGCGCCGTCGGCATCGAAAGCGGCGCATCGAAGGTCCGGGCCGCGGTATCTTCAAGCTCGAGCGCGAGATGTAATGCGCCGGCGCGTTTGCCGCAGCGTTCGAGATCGGCACAGACGCGCATCAGCAGCAGGCGTAGCGCGAAGAAGACCTGTGCTTCGTCGGTAGCCCGTCCTTCACCGAAGATCGAGGCCTCGATTGCAACGGCGTGACTGCGCGGCAGAAAAGGCCGGCGATCGATACCGCGCGCAAGCTCGTGCCACTGCGCGGCGGCCATTCCGAAGCGGCGCACGAAAGGCCCGTGCGGCAACGCCGCCAGATCGCCGAGCCGCTCGATGCCGAGCAGCGCCAGCCGTTCGATGATCTCGGGCTCGATCTCGAGCAACCTCAAGGGAAGCGGTGCGAGAAGATCGCTCTCCGAACCCGGCGGACAGATGCAGCCGTCGGCAACGTACGCCGCGGCGCGCGCGGCAATTTTATTCGTTCCGGCACCGAGCTGCAGCGCATGACCGAAACCGGCTAAGAGGCTGCGGGTATGGCTCATCCAAGTGCGGACATCGCCTCCGACGCCCTGCATCTCGAGAAAGGCGAGGCCGGCTCGAGCATCGTCGATCAGCGGCGAGATCGCGTCGAGCCGATCGAGCATCTCCTCCCACTGCGCTGGTGAGGGCGTCTCACCGTTAGCAACGCCGGCGTCAACGCAGAGCAGCACGCAGCACAGCCCGGCGTCCGAGAAGCGCGTGTTTGTGTTTGCGCAGGTCGACGCTGAGAACGAAGCCGGTAAAACTTCCCCAGAGGCCGCGCTTGCCGCGCATGAGGATGCGCTCGAGTCCGCAGTGCAAACGTAGCTCCGCCACGGCACTCAGTGCGGCGCCGGCACGTGCCGCCATCACGAGCAAGAGCACGCCGCCGCGGTGCGCGAGACTCGCCAAGCGCGTCCAAATGACATCGCGCAATGCGACGGCCGGCATCACCACGAGCCGGCAGATCCGCGAACGTAAGAGAATGTCGACCGCGCGAGCGATCTGCAGCGCTTTGCGGGCGGGAACGACCAACACTCGCTCGAGGCAGGCCCCCGCTTCGGCCAGGCTCGGTGGATAAAGCGTTCCGTCGTTAAGGATCGCCACTAAGCCCCTGCGAGTCGTCGCGGCGACGAGCCCGGCTGCCAGGCTCCAACGCCCGGTCGTTCCTTCGAGCGTTGCGACGGCTCCCGAGGGGAGGCCACCCTCGAGCAGCCGGTCAAGCTCCGGGATGGCGGTGGCGACGATCCCCTCCACCGGGAGGGGGGCGTGCGAGCGAGCGCTTAACTCGGCTTTGAGGGCCGCAAAAGCCACCCGCCGATCATTTGGCGCCGCGACAGAAGCCGCCGTAGTAGCCATGGGAGATTCATGCTAATCGAACATATGTTCGATTGTCAAGCCTCCTCTGATCCCCCTTCGATGGAAGCACGGCCGTGTGGGCTGTCGAGCTCCTGGTGCGGCCCGATCGGGACGATCCGGGTCGGGTTGATATCGTCGTGCGTAACGTAATAGTGGCGCTTGATGTGATCGAAATCGACCGTTTCGGCGATGCCGTCGATTTGATACAGATCGCGCAGATAACCGTACAGATTCGGATAATCCACGATGCGGCGAAGATTGCATTTAAAGTGCCCGTGGTAGACCGGATCGAAGCGAACGAGCGTTACGAAAAAGCGCCAATCGGTTTCGAGCGGTTTCGCTCCGAAAAGATAGCGCTGGGTTGCGAGACGTTTTTCCATGAGATCGAGGGTTTCGAAGACGCGATAGGCGGCTCGCTCGTAGGCGGCTTGCGTGGTGGCGAAGCCGGCACGATAGACGCCATCGTTGAACGTCTCGTAGAGTAACCCGTTGAGATCGTCGATCTGCGCGCGTAGCTCGCGCGGATAGAGATCGAGTTTTGGATTGGTGGCGAAGGCGTCGAACTCGCTCTCGAACATGCGCATGATGTCGTCGTCGGAGTTGCTGACGATTCGGCCACGCCGCTTATCCCACAGCACGGGAACGGTGATGCGAGCCGAGTAGGCGGCATCGGTAGCGGTATAGGCTTCGCTCAAGAAGCGCCAGCCGTGAAGCGGATCGGGTTGCGCGTCCGCAAAACGCCAGCCGCGCTCGTCGCGAATGGGATCGACGATCGTCATGCCGATCGTATCCTCGAGCCCTTTGAGTTTGCGCACGACGATCGTGCGGCACGCCCAGGGACAGGCCAGCGAAACGTAGAGATGATAGCGGCCGGCCGCTGCCGGATAGCCGGAACTGCCGTCGGCCGTCACCCAGTCGCGAAATGCGTCCTCTTGGCGGTCGAAGCTGCCGTCGGCGACTTGTTCGTCCGGGAACTGCGCCTTGACGGTCATCGCGATTTACGGGCTAGGCGCGTGCGACGGCAGATAGGTAAGACCGGCCTTCTCCAGGATTGCGCGACCGGGACCGGTTAGGATGAAGTCCGCGAAGGCTTTTGCGGCCTGCGGATGGAGCGCGTTTTTCATGAGCGCCAGCGTGTAGGTGATGCGCTCGGTGAGCGCGGCGTTACCGGGAAGCGGGACGAAGCGATAGTTTCGCGCGATCGCCTCGGTACGATAGAAGAATCCGACGTCGGCTTGACCGGTGTCGACGCGCGCGAGGAGATCCTGTTCGGGGAAGATCTGCGACGGATTTTCATCGTCGCCGAGAATGCGCTGCTCGCCGGCGCGGCCGAGCCACATCGTCATGCCGTCGATCGTGTATTGGCCCTTCGGATCGAGCATCGGATCGGTGCGGCCGATCCGCAGCCCAGGCGTTGCGAGAGCTCGTTCGAGTGGAGTCGTGTCGTTTGCGACGCCGTCGAAGAGCGCCGCGTACTTTGAGTTCGGCGCCCACGCGATGCCGAGGCTCGTTCCCGCGAAGGTCGTAGCCGAGGCAACGCGATCGCCCAGCTTGGTAACCAGTGACGGATTGACGCTGATGAAGACGTCCGGCGAACGAACGCCGGCGATGATGAGGTTCGCAAGCTCCTTGCTTCCGCCCGGCTCGCCCTGAAAATCTATTCCGCGCTCCTGCAATGCCGCTTTGATCGACCCTTCCATCGGCGTCACGAGCGAGCCCGCATAGCAAACAATCACGCTTGCCGTCGCGGCTTGGACGCGCACGGTCGCGATCGCGCTAGCGAGGCTTACGCGGAGCGCGAGGGCGCAAAGTCGAGCGAACGCGAGTTTATGCAATAGCGAGTACCTCCCGGACCGGGTCCGTCGTCGAAGACGTGACCGAGGTGCGAATCGCAGCGCGAACAGCGCACTTCGGTACGGTGCATGCCGTGGCTATAGTCGTCGAGAAGCCGTACGTTCTTCTGCTCTTCGGGATGCGTGAAGCTGGGCCAACCGCAATGCGAATCGAACTTCCCATCCGAAGTGAAGAGTCGCTGTCCGCAGGCGCCGCAGATATAGCTGCCGTCGTCTTTGAGTTCGAGCAGCGAACCGGTAAAGGGAGCCTCGGTTCCGGCTTCGCGCAGAACGTGATAGCGCTCTGGTCCGAGCTCGGCTCTCCACTCCTCTTCGCTCTTTTGGATCTCCGGAGTAACGTCATGTT
>JBAPZS010000316.1:0-4532 GCA_049285355.1 Candidatus Cybelea sp.
CTCGAAGGCGGCTCGGTAAGTGACCTGTGGAAGCTTGTCAACTTCGAGCGGGCTCACGCTTGGGTGAAGGTGGCGCAGCTCAAGCAGCCTTACCGGCGCGAAGTGCTCGAGAATCTCCGCGCCGTGACCAAGAGCGACATCGCTGCGATCGTGGAGCGCGTGCGGTCGTCCGGCGCGACCTTCTACGTCACGCCCGAAGGCGACTTCAGTCGCGATGGACGCATGCATCCGATGCGCGGGGGAATCGTGGAGGCGCTTGCGCCCTTCGCCGACCTCTGGCTCTGCGCCATCGCGTACGACCCTTTCCAAGGCGGGCGGCTCCCGATGTTGTACCAAGTCATTCGATACACCGGCGCTGCCGATATTGGAACGTCGCTCGCCGGCGCGCGGCCGATCACGACCTCGGCGCTGCTGGCCGCGTTTCTCCTCGAGGGTCCGGCGACGTTCACGGCCGCGGACGCGGTGCGCGCGGTGCGCGAGCGGCTCGACTCGCTGCCCGGGAACGTTTTCGTCGATCCCGAATTGCAACGCGCGCCGGAGGCTGTGGTCGCCGGCGCACTTGCGTCGCTGCGGAAACGCGGTACGCTAGCGGCCGACGCCGAACGCTACCACCTTACGGCGCACCGCGCCGATCCGCGCTTCCTCCACATCCCCGACATGGTCGAGTTCCAACGTAACATGCTCGACGAGACGCTGGCGTCGGCCCGGCGGCTTGCGCAGGGTCGCCTCGACGACTACACCGAAGCTGCATCCGTTGAAATCTAGGGAAGTCGCGATTGCGCGCCTTTAGCTCAGCTGGTAGAGCACCGGACTTTTAATCCGTTGGTCCCGGGTTCGATCCCCGGAGGGCGCACTTTCTCTCTCTCGAAGAAACCGCGACGCGCACCGCTAGCTCAATTGGTAGAGCAGGTGACTCTTAATCACTTGGTTGAGGGTTCAAGTCCCCCGCGGTGCAACTGTGAAAAGACCCTTACGACGTAGGGGTCTTTCTTTTGACGGGACCAACGGCGGGCAAAGCCAAGGCGGCGCAGGCGGTACCGGCGGTGACTACGGCGTTGGCAATCCCGGCAGCGCCGCAGACCTGGGCGTCGGCGGAGGTGGCGGCTCGTCCTACGCCGAGACGCGCGCCAGGAACGTCCACTTTTGGCAAGCTGGAGCGACGCCTCGGGCGACGGTTTGATCGTCGTTAGCTGGGAAACCGGCTTACCACTTTGGAGCAACGGGTCGGAAACAGCGCAACTAACGGGTTAACGCGGATGCAAGAACCTTATATAGAACAATAAGTTTGCAACTTCCGTGTGGACCGACTTACAATTTCTAGTCACTTGGTCGGGCGTTCAAGTCCCTCGCGGTGCAAGAAATTAAAAGCCTTACGGAACGTGATGCTCTGCGAGACTTTCTGTTTTATGGATGTTGAGGCACTGTTGACACAGCGTAATCTATAGCGCAGTATGAATCCTAACCTCGTATTTCTCGAACGAACCTCGGAGTAAAATTGGAAACGCCATGAAAAATTCGCGAAGTCGTCTCTTGGTCTACGTGAGCGCGGCACTTCTTTCCGCATGCGCCGCTCACTCGAGCCCGGGCGTTGTGCCCAGTTTGGGGGACTCGCGCAATACGTCAGGTTCGCAGTCGCAAACCTTCAACTACACCGGTGGCGCGCAAACGTTCGAAGTGCCAACGGGAGTTATGCAGATCCGGGTCGTCGCTAGTGGCGCCACCGGCGGTGGCGCGGGCGGCATCGGGGGGTTAGTGAAGGCGACGATTCCGGTCACCGCCGGAGAGACGCTGGGTGTCTTCGTAGGCGGTAAAGGCGCGAGCCCTGACGGCGGCTTTAACGGCGGCGGAAACGGCGGCGGTAGCGGATCCTCTGGTGGCGGCGGCGCCTCCGATCTGCGAGAAGGCGGCAGCGGATTGAACAATCGCATCCTAGTCGCGGCTGGCGGCGGCGGCCAAGGTGCCGAAGGCGGCGGGGGAGGCGCCGGCGGGGCAAAGGCTGGGGAGCCGGGCGGCCGCGGCAGCGGCGACTATGTCGGTGGTAGCGGCAAAGGAGGGCGACCGAGTCAGGGTGGACGTGGAGGCGGAGCTGGGAATCGCTACGGCTCGGGCAGCTACTACTCCGGGAATTCTTGCGAGGGAGCGAAGGGCGCTAAAGGGACAACGGGCACCGGGGGCGCGGGCGGCAACGGCAGTTGCGATCTTGCAGGCGGTGGCGGCGGTGGAGGCTACTATGGCGGCGGCGGTGGCGGGTCGAGCGGTTATGCAGTGTTTTGCTATTACACTGGTTCCTGCTATGGATACGGCGGCACGGGTGGTGGCGGCGGCGGCGCTTCCTCGTTTGTCGAGCAGACCGCCACGCAAGTCAAGAACCTGCGCGGCGCGGCGCGGGCCGGCAACGGCAAGATCGTCATATCTTGGTAGCAACAGTCCCTGCATAGCCACGCGCGCGGCTTTGTAATTATCGCGAGCCGCGCATAAAGCGGCAGGGCGTTAGACCCTTGCGCTACTCGTAGTCGGGAGCGAAATAATCGTCGTTGAACTGGCGCATGAAGAACTTCGGCGGCAGCGGCGCTTTGATCGGCACGAACTTGCGCGGCTTTTGCGAGAAGTCAAAACAATCGGCCGCGGGCGAGTTCGCGCGCTTGTCGGCCGGCGCCATCTGCGCCAACCCAAAGAGGTTTTCGGCAAACCGCAGCACGCTCGCAGTCTCGTATTGAACGTGTGAAACGTAGTCGTGCTTGGCGTACGGGGACAGCATGATCAGCGGAACGCGGAAGCCAAGGCTGTCGCGATCCAAGTGCGGCGGCGGCACGTGATCGTAGAGGCCGCCCCAGTCGTCCCACTGGATGAAGATCGCGGTGGAATCCCAGAACTTACTCTTCCCGACCGTATTGACGAGCGCCGAGACCCACGATGGGCCATAGTCGTCGGGGCAGTTCGTGTGATCCGAGTCGTCACAGACCGGCGTGATCCACGTGAAGTTCGCCAGCTTTCCGGCGCGCACGTCCTTAATGAACTTCCAGTTCGGCGAAATGACGTTTCTCTTCCAGTCGGGCCCGTTGTAGATGTGTTTGATCGCTTGATAACTCGACCACGTCCCGCCCGTACCGCTGGACGCGCTCCCATATTGGCTGGCGTAGAAACGCCACGAGAGCTTCGCGTTATCGAGCTCATCGCCTAACGTCTGATAATCGAAGCAGGCCTTCTGGTAGGATCCGAGCGTGCGTTGTTCCGTGATCGTCCGCACAGTGGCTGCTTCGTGGTTCTCACAACCCCAAGCGCCGGTGGGCAGATCGGCGCTCCATGCCGCTTGACCGGCGATGACGTACTGATGCGCGACGAAGCTCTCGTCGAGTTGCGACTGGAACATCCTGTCGGCCAGAACGCCTTGGTGCGCCATGTCGAAGTACGGCTTTGATTGGTCGTGCGGAACGTACACGTACTGCGAATTCTTGAACCCGGCATCCGTCCACTCGTTGTCGAAGCCGTCCATCCGGCAGTCCGTCCCCGGCAGCTCGTTCTTCGGGCCGTTGCATGCCGCGGTCATCGCGGCAACCGAGTGATCTATATCGTACCAAGCCCCAAGCTTTGAGGGCGCAAGCACGATCGTCTTCCCTTTTGAGTTTTTGCCTTTCGGAACGGTGTCTGCACCCGGATAGCCTTGGAACATATTGTCGAAGCTGCGGTTTTCTTGGACGATGTAGACGATATGCGTGATCTTGCCGGCGCCGGTCGCATTGAGCGTGTGCAAGAGGGAGCCGTTTTGCATATACGGCAACGTCTGCGATCCGCAGCCCGAAAGCAGCGCCACGGCTACGAACCAGGTTAGCGCGTAGCGGCTGAAATCGGAAACCTTCACTTGCTTTGCTCCACACTCCATTAACGAATCTGCGGCTGGGTATGTTCTGCCCGGCCGCTGTCGTTCCATCGTAGCACGCCCGGCTAGGCGGGCGGCCTTACGCTAGTCTTTAAAGCTGAACTTGAGCGTAAAGCTCGCCGGAAAACCCGCTGCGCAGTGGTTCGCGCGATAGACGATTTCATTGATCGTCGTGGCGGCGTAGACGCAGAGCTGGCCGGAAGCCGGAAGATTCGAGAATGTCACTTGACCGACCGAGTTCGTCGGTTGCGAGCTGATGACGCCGCTGGGCTCTTTATTGACGATTCCCGTCGAGAGCGTTACGGGAATCTCGCCGAGACGGGCCCCCACGTCGTTGGTAACGGTTACTGTGGTCGAGCTTGCGTTGGGTCCGCTGGGCGTTGTGGAACCCGTCGAGCTGTTGCACGCCGCGAGCAACCCGGCCAATCCTGCGACCATTGCTAAGCGAGCGATCCGGATCACGTGACTCTCCTTTCTTATGGGCCATACCGAATGCCGTCCAGCCAAACGATTTCGCCGCGAGTTTGGCCGACCGTCCCGCTCGCAGTAAAAAACGCATTAAAGGCGTGCATCCGCGCTCAGGAGGAAAAGCACCAGGTGCGTTCTATCTATCCGGGTCGCCGGGCAAGTGGCGGAACTGGCAGACGCGCTGGAC
>JBAPZS010000317.1:0-1836 GCA_049285355.1 Candidatus Cybelea sp.
CGTCGACCCGTAGCCGCGGAGATAGGGAACGATGACGCGATAACCGTGCGCGGCGAGCAAGGGCGCGACCTCGACGTAGCTGTGGATGTCATACGGCCAGCCGTGAAGCAGCACGACCGCGGAACCGTCGGCAGGGCCGGCTTCGGCGTAGCCGATGTTCAGGAGGCCGGCATTGATCTGCCGTATCGGGGCAAAGGACGTGCTCGTTCCGGCCTGCGCTTTCGCGATGTCGGCTGCGGCAAGCTGCGCGGCCGCGAGCGTTAAGCCGGTGTTGCGCAAGAAGGCGCGCCGATCGTAGGTGGGTTTGTTAGACATTGTGCCTCTAATCGTTCGAGGGTTCTCTGGGTTCGTTTGATTGTGCGGTCGCATCGTAACGTTTGCGGCATCGAGGCAACTTCGACGCGCACTTCATCTCGGCTTTTGGCGTCCTGGCACCCGGCTCCAGCTTTTCGGGTGTACACTCAAATGCTCGGAAAGCCGGAGTCACAGCGTCGAGGAATCTGCGCGCTATTCCGACAGGGACGCAGAGGCGGCCAGCGCGTTTGGTCACCTGGTTGGCTAGAGTCGAGTGAAGGGGAACTCCGCGTGTTTGATGCACTTTTGATGCACAGAGTTCTAAAGTATCGCGAAAAACCCTTGTAAAATACGGGCGATTCAAATAGCCCCAGCGGGATTCGCAGTCCCTCCTAGCGGTCCCGGCCGTTCCGCGTGGCTACTGAATAGTCTGATATAGTAAGGGCTTTCGCGATGCCCGGTTCCGGACCGATACTGCCCAACGCGCCCCGATTCGAACCTCTCTGATGCATTCTTGATGCACTGGGGGCCGAGCCGGCAACAGTCAGAACGTAGCCGTGTCGCTCCCGGAAGCTGAATCGAATACGCTGCGGCACGAGTTGGATAGGGAAGATCTGCCCTTCGCAAAGGTCCCCAATCTCTTGGCCATTTACGGCTTGATAAACTGCCAGCCACGCGTTAACGTCCGGAAAAAAGCACCCAGAGCAGCCCTCGCGGAAAACCAGGAACCCCCGGCCGGATTCACTAAGACATCAGACGTCTTATGTCTCGACCTGCGGTCTTCCTCGCAGCGGCCCTAGCGCTGGTTCTTAATGCGTCCCTTCGTGGCGCCGTTCCAGGTATCTCGGGCGAACCGCCGCCCATTGTGTTGCCAAACGGATGGGTGCTCAGCCCGCCGCACGGCCCCGAAGTCGCAACCGGCACGATGCCGCAGGGGATGGCACCGTCGCCCAACGGCGCTCTCATGGCCGTGGTCGAGTCGGGTTACAATCCCGCCGCACTCGGGCTCTACCGGTTGCCTGGCTTAGCGCACCTCGCGACGATTCCACTGCCGGGCGCGTTTGGCAAACCGCTCTGGGTCGATGGGACGCACGTCCTTGTGCCGGGTGCCAACGACGACGCGCTCCTAGACGTCGACATCCGCACCAAAACCATTCGACGCATCCCGTTCCCTAAGGGCTCGTATCCGATCGTGGTCGCCGCAGCACCCAACCGAACGACCTATGCGGTTGCCTGCGACGGCGACGGCACGGTTCGCATCGGCACGCTAGAGAGCATCGGCGCGTCGCCACCGGTCGCGCTTGGCGGTCGTCCGGGCGGGCTCGCTTTCGGCGGTAATGGCGCGCGCCTGTATGCGACGGTCCGCTCGAATAGCGAGATGTACACTATCGACACGGCCTCGCGCGCGGCCACCCATCAACCCGCCGGGCTGCATCCTTCCGCTCTTGCCGTTGAAGGCCATCGAGTCTACGTTGCACTCACCGACGCCGATGCCGTAACGATATTCGACACGCGCGACGGTCATTCGATCGCGACCATTTC
>JBAPZS010000318.1:0-1955 GCA_049285355.1 Candidatus Cybelea sp.
TCGTCGACACCGAGGACATTAAAGAAGGCACCACCGCCTTTTTGGAAAAGCGCCGGCCGGTCTGGAAGGGACGCTAACGGAGTCTGAGGGCATTGCTCATCGCCAGCGCAATCGCCGGATTGAGCCCCACCCATTTCGCGCGCACGAAGCCGGCGCCGTCGATCACGGCGATCGTTGGAAAACCTTCGACGCCAAAGAGCGCTCGCGAGCGGCTCTGCGGATCGAGCGCCACGTTTTCTAAGCGATAGCGAGCCGCGAAGCCGGCTACGGCCGAGCGCGACTCGCCAACGTCAACCGGAACGACCATTGCATCCGGGTGCGCGCGCGCCCACGACTCCACCATCGGCAACTCCAGTTTGCACGGCTCGCACCAACTGGCGTAAAAGTCCAAGAAAACGACGTGGCCGCGCTGATCGGCGACCCGAAGCGTGCCGCCGTCGAGGCGTTCGTAGGTCGCTAACGGTGCGGGATGCGCCTTAGGCGGTTCGAACGAACGCGGCGCGATGCACATCTTCCACAGCGCAAAACCAATTGCAAACGCTGCCAGCGCATCCCATAGCCGTCCGACGGTAAAGCCTTTGCGTTGCGCTCGGCTACTCCGCACTAAAGACGGCCGCAATCCCTTGGCCCCCGCCGATGCACGCAGAGGCGACACCGTAGCCCCCGCCGCGCCGGCGCAACTCGCCGAGCGCCGCCAGCGCAAGGCGGGCGCCCGAAGCGCCGAGGGGGTGGCCCAGTGCGATTGCGCCGCCGTTGGGGTTCAGCCGCTCGTTCATCGTAGAATCCTTCGCGTGCCCCATCTCGCGCAAACACGCGATCACCTGCGGTGCAAAGGCTTCGTTGATCTCCATCACCGAGATCTCGCCCGCGCCGAGGGCGGCGCGCTCCAACGCCTTTGGAATCGCAAAAGCCGGCCCGATGCCCATGATCGACGGATCGACACCGACGACGCTCGACGAAATCAACCTTCCGATCCATTTCAGACCGTCGGCGCGCGCGCGCTTCACCGTCGTCAGAACGACCGCAGCCGCTCCGTCGGTGATGCCGCTGGCATTGCCGGGCGTCACCACACCGTCCGTAACGAACCGCGCCGGTAGTTTGCCAAGCTTCTCCATGTTCAGACCTTCACGCGGTCCCTCGTCCTTTTCAACTCGCACGGTCGATCCTTTCGGACCGGGAACCTCAACCGGCACGATCTCTTCTGCGAAGCGGCCCGTGCTCTGCGCCGACAGCGCGCGCTCCTGGCTCGCCAATGCGAACTCATCGCATTCCAAACGGGAGACGCCGTACTTCTTCGCGAGATTTTCAGCGGTGATCGCCATCGGCGTGTTGCCGTACGAGTCGATCAGCGCGGTCCACAGCGAGTCCTCGAATGCAACCTGCTGTCCGAGATGAAATCCCTTACGCGCGCCCCGCACGACGTGCGGCGCTTGACT
This sequence comes from Candidatus Cybelea sp., assembly GCA_049285355.1. Taxonomy (GTDB): domain Bacteria; phylum Vulcanimicrobiota; class Vulcanimicrobiia; order Vulcanimicrobiales; family Vulcanimicrobiaceae; genus Cybelea. The sequence goes on from JBAPZS010000318.1 coordinate 1,437, forward strand.
CATGTTCTCAGTACCGCCCGCGAGCGCGTAGTCCGCGCTGCCCAGCATCAGCGACTGCGCCGCAGAGAGGATCGCCTGAAGGCCCGAGCCACAGAGACGATTGACCGTGAGCGCCGGAACGCCCACCGGCAACCCCGTGCGCAGGCCGATGTGACGCGCGAGATAGATCGCGTCCGCGCTGCTCTGTATGACGTTCCCGAATACGACCTCGTCGATCTGCTCCTTCGGCACGCCGCTCCGAGCAATGGCCTCCTGTGCGGCGGCAACGCCCAGGTCGGTGGCCGTAAGACTCGCCAACTGACCGCCGAGATTCCCAAATGGCGTTCGCGCCCCGGCAAGGATGACGATATCGCTCTCTTTGACGGAATTATTCATAACGACCGCCCGTATTCCGCAGCACCTCGCGCGCGTCCCGGCAGGCGCCGTCGCGCACCGCCCCTAAATCCGGCGACGTATGCCGATCAACCGACCTTCCGCGGTCGCACTCGACGCCCGGTCGTTGCTTCCGGCGACCAAGAC
>JBAPZS010000319.1:0-11355 GCA_049285355.1 Candidatus Cybelea sp.
GACTTAGACCGCCTCACCCCGAGCGGCGAGGCGGGCCTTCTATTTGCCGACTCCACGATCAAAGGTAACCGGCGCAGCGGTGCGACGGAATCCGGGAATGTACGGAGCTTGGGCCGCGGGTGTACGGAGAATGTACGGAGTGTGGCTTCGAAGGTACGTAGTTGGGGGCGGGCCAGCCTACGGCGGCGGCGATCCCAGGAAGTTGGGCGGGTTGGCTCCCGCCGCCCGCGCGGAGTCGTAGGCCTTGGTCGCGGTGGTCTTCATCAAGGTGTAGCTGGGATAGTCCGGCGGCACGTGATTCACGAAGTAGGCGGCTTCGCAGGCGAGCGCTTCGAACTGAGCGCCCTTATCCGTCGTAGCTTTGTCGACGTAAGTCTGACATGCGGCGATGCTCGACTGGTTGAGAATTTGGGCAGCCTGCGCTTTTTGCGCGGCGCTCCATGAAGAATAGGTGCCGGGGAAAACTTGCGTGTCGGCCGCCATCACGCGCGAAACCGAAAAGAGAACGATCGCGACGACCGCCGGGACCGGACCGATGATGCGCCTTGCCATCCCATCGCGCTTGGCGTACGAGGCGAAGTATTCCTAGATATTGGGGGCGATGGCGAGGTCGAGCGACGTTTCGAACGTGCGGCTCCACGGCAATCCTATCGAAAGCGCCGCAATATGATAGCCGGGATAGAGTTGCGGGAGAATCCGCGCAGCGTCGTTCCAGAGCAGCGCCCGGTCGAGCTCGGTTACCGATGTTGCGACGTCGGGCGTGAGCAACGAATGATCGGTGATTCCCTGCGAGGCGAGCGTAGCGTTGAGTCGAGGTCGCACCTCGTCGTCGAACGCGTAATCGTCGACGAAACGCGTAAAGGTGAACGTGCGGTGCGCCAGCCGGTTGTAGGTGTGCAGCCGCCGTCCCGCACCGGCCGCAATCGCCTCGGCGAGAGCCGTGCCGACCGTGTTCGCGTTTGTGTTCCACGACGCATACGCGTCGAGCCGTGAAGCGAGACCGCTCGAGAGCAGCAGCTCCGCAAACTCCGCTTGGTCCCGATAGGATGCCAGATAGGACAGGTCCGCGACTGCGACGGAGCGTCCTCGTGCAACGTCCCCGCCAATCGCATTCAAGAACGCGCCGTTCTGCTCGGCGGTCGTCCCCGGAACGCGAACGTAGAGGACGATCTCCGGGGAATCCTCGTCGCGAACCCCGCCGCAGACGCCGATCAATGCGTCGATCGCTGTCGAGATCGGCGCATACTCGATCGAGTCTTGATAGAGCCCGCCGGCCGGCGTTGAATAGCTTACCGCAATATGCGGCGTCCATAAGGCGGTCCGCGCGATGGCGTGGGCGACCAGCGCCATGCCGAGCTCATCGGCTCCCGGTTCGATCGACGCCCGATTCGTAAGATTCGCGTTCGCGAGGTCCGCCTGTAAGATAGCGACCTCGCGCACGTGAAGTCCGACCGGGCCGGCGTCGTCTTGACCGAGCACGAGGCGATCGATGATTCCCTTCGCCGTCAACGCTAAGAGAAGCCGGTCGACCGCAAGATCGCGGCCGCGCGTCGCGAGATAGGCGTCGACTATCGGCTCCCCGATCAACGTGCGAAGGTGCGCCGCGCTCGCCGCCTCGTTCGCCAACGGCGGATCGTGCAGATTAGCGTATTGCTGCAGATACGACCAAGTCGGATAGGGCGCAAAGAAGGACGTTCCCGTCGGGATACCGGTTGGCGCCAAACGCATGATCGTCCCAAATGCGCCGATCCAGGCATGGGGATACTCCGAGCGCAGATGCCCTAGCTCGTTCAATCGCGATGCCGCGTCCGCGTACGATGCTCCGGGAACGCGAGAAGCCAAAAGGCCGCCGTACGCGAGCATGTCGGTCGAGATAACGAACGCCGGCGTTCGCGATCTTCGGGCTTGACGATTGAGCCATGCGATGAGCGCGTCGGAGCGGCCGGCATCGAGAAAGCGACCGATTAGCTCGCGCGGCGGAGCCTCAACGGCGACGCCCGCGATTCGCCCGAGCATCACCGGCAGCTGCGCGGTTACCGGACGATCGTCCATCGGCAGGAACGCGATTGCGGCGAGCACGAGCGAATAAAGTTGCATCACATCAAGCTTCGGAGCGAACCATCGTGACGCTGCAACAGCGCGCGCGCCTGCGTCGCCCCGACGCCGTGACGCTCCATAACGACCGCGACCTTGACGCTCCAGTCGCCGAGCTCGAGCAGCTCGTGCGCGCGCGGCTCATCGACCTCCGCCAAGCGCGCGACGAGGCGGCACGCGCGCGCGCGGAGCTTCCGATTATTCGCAACGAGATCCACCATGAGGTTGCCCAAGACTTTGCCGAGCCGCACCATCACCGCGGTGGATATGGCGTTGAGCGCAATCTTCTGTGCCGTGCCGGCCTTCAATCGCGTCGATCCCGCCAGAACCTCGGCACCGGTGGGGAGCACGATCGCGAGTTCGGCCGAGCGCGCAAGCGGCGAATCCGCATTTGCGGTCAGCGCAATCGTGTACGCGCCGATCGCGCGCCCCCGTTCGAGCGCGGCAACGACGAATGCAGCAGCGCCCGCGGCGGAGATTCCAATCACCGCGTCGCCGCGCCTGACGCAAGCTTGCAACGCCGCCTCTCCCGCCGCCGCATCGTCCTCGGCGCCTTCAACGGCGGCGACCAAAGCCGGCGCCCCCCCGGCTATGTGCGCGCAAATCATCTCGCGCGAGGTACCGAACGTCGGCGGCATCTCCGCTGCATCGAGCGTCGCGATCCGCCCGCTGCTGCCGGCGCCGACGTAGTGCAGCCGGCCTCCGCGCGCGAGCCGAGCGGCAATCTGATCAACCGCTCGTGCGATCGGCGCGCTCTGCGCGAACACTGCCTCTACGGCTGCGCGTTGGTCGCGCACCAAGAGTTCGACCAATGCGAGCGTCGAGAGCAGATCGAGCTCCGCGCTCCTGGGATCTTCGCCTTCGGTCGGAGGAAGAGGCTCGCTCACGAGTCTATCAGACGCCGAGCCTCGGAGAGGGCGCCGAAGTAGGGTTCTCTTCGCGTCTCAACTATTCGCACGTCGAGCGCCCCGGCGGCGATCCGCGCGGTAAGCCGAGCAGTCAGCACGTTTCGCTCGCGTAGCAACCCCCCGGAAAAGGCCAGCGGAAGCGCGGGACGATTGCATCGAGTTACGAGGCTCCCAATCAGCTCGCAGAGCTCGTTTGCCGAATCGTCTACGATCGCGCCGGCGATATCGTCGCCCGCTTCCGCGTGCGAAAGAACGACCGGGGCACAGGCGGCGATATCGGCCACCGGCGTAGGGCTCTGGTAGAAGCGCGCGAGAATCGCGGCGCGAGTCCGGCCGCCCACGTGGGACGCCAACTCGTCGAGCATTGCGTTCTCGATGGTGCCCGACTCGAGTGCGACCAGCAACCGGCGCAGGGCCGCCGCGCCGATCGCGTATCCCGAGCCGGGATCGCCGAACAGATAACCGTAACCGCCGGCGCGGAGACGCTGCTCGCCGATCTCCGCATATGCGATCGAGCCGGTTCCGGCAACGACCACCATTCCATCTCCTTTCGGCACCGTCGCTCGCAGCGCCATCCGAGCATCGTGGGCCAGAATCATGCGCGCGGCCGGAAAGCGCGGGTTCAACCGTGCCCGCAAACGTTCCAGCAGGCCATCGTCGCCGCCGCCCGCGACACCAATGCCGATGGCCGCCGGGACCTCGCCCTCGAGCACGTTCTCGATGCACCGCGCGATCGTCTCCACCGCGCCTTCGATACCGCGGGTCGCAACGTTTGCTCCTTCCTCAGTGCGCGTTTGCAGAATGCGCTCGCCGCGAGCGAGCGCCGCGATCGTTCGGCTTCCACCGGCATCAACGCCTACGACGATGTCGTACATTCGCGTTCGACGCGTTCGAGCAGCTCGCGCAATCGTAGCGGCGCGATTGCGCCGAGCACTGCAGGGTGCCGGGCGCCGGTTGCCGCTGGAACGTTGCCGGCACGCCCACGCAACGTTTCGTAACCGAGCACGGCGAAGCCCACCGCCTCCTTTGCATCAACCGGCAGTCCCATCGCATCGGAGAGTTCGACGCCGGCGGACGGCAACCGCGCGGTCAAGGCCTCGATCAATCTCTGATTGTGTGCCCCACCGCCGCTCGCGATGATGCGCGCCTCGCCGAAACCGGCGCGCTGCACCGCTCGCGCGATCGACGCGGTCGTCAACTCGGTGAGCGTCGCGGCCCCGTCTTCGAGCGAAAGCGTGGCAAGCTGCGACGCATGGTGCGACAAGAAGTGTTTGCCAAAACGCTCTCGCCCGGTCGTCTTCGGTGGCGGCGCAGCGAAGAACTCGTCGGCGAGCATCGCCTCGAGCAACGATTCGTCAGCGCGGCCACGGCGCGCGAGCGTCCCGCCGTCGTCGAAGCGCTGCGCGCCGGCGGTTCGTTCGGCCACGAATGCGTCGAGCAGCATGTTGCCCGGGCCGGTGTCGAAGGCGATCGCCTCCTCCGGCGATGCGCCTCTTCGCAGTAAGGTGACATTCGCGATTCCACCGACGTTGAGCGCGACGCGATCCTCACCGGCATCGCCGAGCAGCAGCGCGTCCACGTATGCGATCAGTGGCGCACCTTGTCCTCCGGCAGCGCAATCGGCGCTGCGAAAATCGTAGCAGACCGTCGCATCGACGGCCTCGCGGATCGCAAAGGCGTCTCCGGCTTGCAGCGTCACGTGTGCCGCCCCATCGTGCCAGAGCGTCTGACCGTGCGACGCGACGTAATCCACGCGCTGCGAGTCCATAACCGTCTTTGCGGCGCACGCAAATGCACGGCCGAGCGCCTGATGGAGCCGCGCGACCGCGGCGAGGCTGCCGGCGTTGGGCGGCAGCACCGCAAGCAGCTCCTCTTTGAGCCTGCGATCGAACGCAAAGGTCTCGAAGCGCAGTAACTCGAGCGCGTAGGCAGACCCGCGCGGAACAACGCGCACCAGCGCGGCGTCGATGCCGTCGAGCGAGGTTCCGCTCATCAAACCGACGCCGAGCATCAGAGGCGCAAGTCCTCTACCATTCCCTCGTAGAAACTTCGGCGCAGCCCGGGCTCAGAACCCGTGGAATCGCGGCCAAAGTAGACGGCGTTGGTAAGCAGCACGCCTTGTAGATCGCGCACCGGGTCGGCCCACACGCAGGTTCCGACGAACCCCGTGTGACCGAACGACGAACGCGTCATCAGCCGCCCGCACGAGTTGTCGTTGTTCGTTTTAAGCGCCCAGCCTAAGCCGCGCCGTAGAGTCGGATCGGCGGCCTGTTCCGACGTTGCTTCGCGCACCAGCTGCGCCGGAAGCACCGGCTCGCGCCGTCCGTGCAACGCACCGAGATACGACTCAGTCATTGCCGCAACGTCATCCGCGGTACCAAAAAGTCCGGCGTGTCCTGCGACGCCGCCCATCAGATACGCCTTCTCGTCGTGCACGAAGCCCGCGACGCGCCCGCGCCAGGCATCTTCCTCGGTTGCCGGAACTGCCGGTCGATCGCGTTTCGCCGGCCGATAGCTGGGCGAATCGCCAAAGCTCGACCGGCACAACGAACCCAGCGAACGAGCCGTCAAGCGCTCGAGCACGACGCCGAGGACGATGAAGCCAAGGTCGCTGTAAATGACGCGCTCGCCGGGTCTTGCCACCAGATCCGAGCCGAGCGCGAAGCGCTCGACGTTCTGGTCGAGAATCGCGCGATAGTCGGCGCCGGAGTTCATCCCCGAAGTGTGCGCGAGCAGCATGCGGGCGGTGATCCCCTTGTGCTCACCTGCGTTCCACTCCGGGAGAACGCGTAACAGCGGCTCGTTCAGCTCCAGGTGACCCTCGGCGACCGCCTGCAGTGCGAGCGTTGCCACGAAAAGCTTGGTCAACGACGCAAGGTCGAAGCGTGTGTCGCAATAGACCGGTCTCGCCAGAACGTCGTTGCGCGTTACACCATAGGCGCGCTCGAAGACCACCCGGCCGCGATGCTCGATGCGCGCGACGGCCGCGGTGAACTCGCGGCCGCAGGCCGATTCGAGCGCAGACCGTACGCGCGAGAAATCGCCGATCATCTCTTCGCTTTAGCCGGCTCGCAGCGGCAGTGGGACGGGCAGCTTGCCGGTGGGCATGCTGGAGCCGAAGAGCACGTCGGAAAGACCGCCAACCGAGGCGACGTCGTCACCGTAGGCCGCCAGCAGATGCCGCGCGGCCGTAAAGAGCGCGCAGTCGAATGGCTCCAGCATCGACACGACGACCCCGTCGGGATAGCGCACGAGAATCGCCGCGACGGCGTCGGCCTGCGCGGGATGTAGGTGCGCGCGCCGCACGAGTAAAATGGGACGGCGCTGCGTACGCGCGAGCGTTGCGAGAATCTCGTCAAGGTCGGCTGGCGACGGATCGAGCGGCAGTGAAAGGGCCTCTAGTGCCGGCGCCTCGCGCTGCAACGCCGCATCGCCGCCGAACGAGAGTGCAAAGGATGTAGCGGGATCGGCCTCGGGGACGCCGCGCAGCAGCGTGATCGCACGGCGGCCGATCTCGCGTCCCACGTTGGGGTGAGGGGCGAAGCCGTCGAGCGGCAGCGGCGCGCTCGCCGTTTCGCGCAGACGCAGGACGCGCGCGTGCGCCTCCTCCAAGCGCGCCGGCGGGATGCGCCCCTCTTCCACCGCCGTTTGCACGGCCGCTGCCGCTGCAAGCGCCAGCTCGACGTCGTGACTAAAGAGCAGAAGATCCGCACCGGCGTTCAACGCCTCCACCGCACGTTGTGCCGGTCCGAAGTCTGCCAGCGCCTCCATCTCGAGGCAATCCGTAATGAGAACGCCGTCGAAGCCGAGCTTCGAGCGAAGCAGCTCGGTTGCAACGCGCGGCGATAGCGTTGCGGGTCGTTGCGGGTCGAGGCTGGGAACGATCACGTGAGCGCTCATGAAAGCGCTCGCCTCACGCGCCACCGCCGCAAACGGAATCAGGTCGCGTTCGAGCAACGTCCGCTCATCGCCGGCGAGGACCGGCAGCGCACGATGTGAATCCACTGCGGTTGCACCATGCCCGGGAAAGTGTTTGTAGCACGGCACGATGCCGCCGTTGCGCAGTCCGGCGGCAAAGGCACCTCCGAGCGACGCGACGCTCTCCGGAACCGCGCCGAACGAGCGTGTCCCGATCACGGTATTGCCGGAATCGAGAGCAAGATCGAGCACCGGGGCTAAATCCATCGTACAGCCGGCTCGCCGAAGATCGAACGCGGTCTGCTCTCCAGCTCGTTGCGCAAGCTCGACATCTCCGGCGGCGCCAACGGCCATCATCGAGGGAATCGGTTCAACGTCGCGACGCAGTCGAGCCACCGCGCCGCCCTCTTGATCGATGGCAATCAGCGGAGGCGCTCCTAATGCGCCGGCTCGTAACATGTCGGTAAAGAAGCGCAACTCACCAATCGACTCGCCGTTGCGCGAGAAGAGGACGTACCCCCCAAAGGCGAGGTGCTCGCGGCTGGTCGGAACGTCGGCAAGACCCGTTAGGATGATGCCGCGCGCCATCTGCGCTACATCGCTCATTGCACCGCCGATCCGGTTGTCACATCGAAGCGGCGTAACCATTGCGCGGGCAAATCGAAGCGGACCGGATCGCCCGGCCGAACGCGCTCGTCTGCCGTTGCCCGCGCGACGAGCGAGCCGCGCTCGGTTTGCACTTCAAGGTAGACGTCGGCGCCGGTCGTCTCGCGTCGCGTGACGCGACCGCGCAATGCGCCGTCGGGCGCGATCGCGATACGTTCGGGCCGAATGCCGACGAGGGCGGTGCCGTCGTTGAAGAGATTCATCGGGCGTTCGCCGAGGAAGCGCGCGACCGCAACCGTGCGAGGAGCATCGTAGACGCGTTGCGGCTCACCGACGTCTTCGAGCCGTCCATCGATAAGCACGGCGAGGCGCTCGCCGACGCTCATCGCGTCGACGTGATCGTGCGTTACGTACAGAACGGGGCCGGCAAAGCGTTCCCGCACGCCGACGATCTCGTCGCGCACGCTGAGCCGCAGCGACGGATCGAGATGAGCCAACGGCTCGTCCAGCAGCAGCACCGCGGGCTCGGAGAGTAAAGCGCGGGCAATCGACGCGCGCTGCCGCTCACCGCCGGAGAGTTGGCGAGGGCGCCGTTCGAGCCGCTCGCCGACGTGCAGCGCTCCAGCCAGGGCGGCGACTCGCTCGTCGGGTGCCGCACCGTTGCGGCGCAGCGCAAAACGCAGATTCTTGCGAATCGTCATGTTGGCAAACAGCGCATCGTCTTGAAAGACGAGCGCAGCGCGTCGCTCCTGCGGAGGAAGCTCCGCGATAGACGCACCGTCGAGGCGCACGTCGCCGCTCTTGGGTCGCAACAGGCCGGCGATGACGCGCAGCAGCGTCGTCTTCCCCGCTCCCGAGGGGCCGACGATCGCAAGCGTCGTGCCGCCGGGTACGTCAATCGAAATACGATCCAGTGCATGGCGTTTCTGTCCGGGATAACTCGCGACGAGATCGTGTGTCGAAAGCCCCATTATGCGGGCGGCCGCACGAGAGCGCGATACTCGTCTCGGGCCGCGGCATCGCCGGCTCTTGCCCGGGCGATCACGGCCCGCGCCCGCGTTACCGTCGCATCGTCGGCCTTAACGCCGCCGAGCACCAACCGGAGCGCAATCAGCGCGAGCTCCGGGGTACGCGCCTCTAGTCGCTGGAGGCCTTCATAGAAGGCGCCCGCCTTCTCCGCCTGCGGGCGCCGCTCGAGCAGCTGCCGGACGACCTCACCCTTCGATGGCGTCCCGTCAAGAAGGTAGCCGTCGAGCAACTCGAAGTCCATTGTTATGAGGTTCGCCGCTCGGACCGGCTTGCTCTTCGCGGTCGTCTTGACGGCGATGGGCGCTAACCGGAATCAAAGTGACGTCGTGCGGTTGCTGGAAACGATGCGCAACGCGGCGGGACCGGTTTGGGCGGCGCATTTCGTCTCGGTATCCCGGCTGACGTTCGAGGGCGAGCCGGCGGTCGTCTCGAGCGAGAGCGAAGGGCTGCGAATCACGGTTCGTCAGTGCACCGGCTTCCTCTGCAGCGGCACTTACTTCGACGGCTCGCGGCTCTTTGGGGTCAACATCAACGGTACGACCGTGCCGCAGTCGCCCGAACCACAGCCCTATCTGCGCTCGCTGCGCCTGGTTGCAAGTCTCGGCTTCTTAGCGCCCACCTTTCTCCAACACGGCGGCCGCGTCGGCGACTCCGGGATGGCCACGATGAACGGCGCAACGTACCACACGATTGCGGTCGGTGACGGCGACGCGATTCCAATGCGTCTCTACGTCGATAACAAGAGCGGTCTCGTGCGGTACGCACGCGAGCTCGGCGGCAACGATACCTTCGAGTTTCGCAGCTACCGCCGGGTCGGCGCCTTTATGCTTCCCTTCGAAGTGCTGCACAACGGTCAACTCTTCGAGCATTACGACGACCGGGCGGCGGTGTCGGCGGCTTTCCATCCGCCGCACGGTCTTATCCCGACGATGCACGCGCCTTCGGTGGCGATTGCCACCGACTCAAACGCGGTCGAGCCGATAATCGATTGCAACCTCGGCGGCATCGCACTGCGATGCCTCATCGACACGGGAAATTCGGGTCTGGCAATCAGCTCCGAACTTGCGAGCCGGCTCGACGCGCCGGTCATTGGGACGTACCAAGTTCGAGGGTTGGGCGGATACGCGACGCAGGTCGTGCGAGCCGGGCCGCTGCACGTCGGCAACGCTGCCTATCCCGATGCGTACTATGTCGTGCTAAACGATCTACGGCACTACGGCTACGACGTCGTCCTCGGCTGCGACATCTTCGGAGCGACGGGAGTCGTTTTCGATAGCGCCTCCCATCTCGTGCGGTTTGGCTCCTTGGACCAGCAGTCCATCTCCGTACCGCTCTCATTCGATCACTTCATACCGATCGTTCGCGTCGGTCTTGGGACTCTTGCGACGGACCTCGCGGTGGATACCGGAGACGAGTCGAACATCAACCTCTCCTACGACTATTATGCCAAGCATCCGGGACTCTTTGCCGTCACGACGCGCCGCTTCGTTAGCGGCATTGGGGGCAGCAGCGTCGAGCTGATCGGCCAGATCGGCGATGTGACGATCGGCGGTTACCGGACCGGACCTCAACGCATCGGAACGACCTGGACCCTAAAGGGTACGGCATCGGGTCATCTCGGCGCGGCGTTCTGGCAACAGTTCATCGTCGAGCTCGACTACGCGGACGGGCTGATGCATCTGATTCCGAAGCGGTCGTAGGCTCTTTTTTTACTTGTCTGGCTCGACCAGCGTCGTCTCCGTCGAATCCGGCGTGACGAGCGGAGTGTCGAAGATCGTTCCATCGGGTTCGCGGATGTCTTCGAATGCGATCGTCGCCTCTCGAACTGCGCGGCGATGCGCGAGATAGAGCGCGTCGGTTGCAGTCTCGCTCGTTATATACGGCGCGCCGCCGATGGTTGAAAAGTCTACGGTCCAGGGAACGTCGACAAGCGGCGCGATCGTGAAGTTCCCCGATACGATAGCCTTTCTCGGCAAGTAATCGCCGGCACCGACCCACAGCTGGCGCAAGCGATTATCCTTCGGGCGGCGTAGCGGCGTAAGCCGCAGATGATAGGTCAGCGTATCGCCGATCGTCGGCGTATCGACCAGGGAGATCTGGTAGTCGGGAGCCTGCGCCGATACGATTGCAATAACGGGCAACGCACTCTCGCCTTCCGCCGGCGTTCCGCTTGTCTGGCGGTAACGGAGGCCGAACATGTAGGTTGGCGCCAGCAACGGCTCGCCGAGCAAATCTTCGGCCGGCGCCGGATGGCCAACTGGAATCGATATGCCCGTGCAGCCGCCGCCTCGTCCGGCACAAAGCCCAATCGTCGCGGCGAAATTAATTCCGTGCGGAACCGGCGGCGGTTTGGCGAGTTCCTCGTCGCTGATGGGGAAGACCTTGACGCTCCCCGATTGCGGATCGCAGTTCGCGCGATAGTGATCTACCGCCGGGGTCTGGCCGGCGAGTCCGCGGACCGCTATCGTGTAGGCTACGCGGCGCGGGTACTGCGCGCCGGTGACGGCAGAGCGGGCGTGAAGCCAGATCGAGTAGGCGTCTACCATGCGGCCGCGACTCTTAGCGTTTTGGTAGTTCCTTGTTGCGCAGCTGTGAAAACGTCGCCTGGCTTCCGCTGGCAATGCGTTGCTTCTCGATCTCGTCTTTGTGTTGCGCGAGATACGTGGCCATCGCACTCAGGCCGCCGGCAAGCTTTGCATTGCGCGCCGGCCAAAGGCGAGGATTGATAAAAGCAACGTTGGGATAGATCTTTGGCAGGTTCGGAATCGTCTCGCGCCCTTCGTTGCGTACCCTTCGGACG
>JBAPZS010000320.1:0-9801 GCA_049285355.1 Candidatus Cybelea sp.
GTACACGATCAATCCCGACACTGTAATCCGCGGCTCGGCCGGCAAGTACGCGCGGGCCGAAGGCTCGTCGTACTATCAGTACAACACCTATCAGCAAAACCTGGCATCGTTTATCGCGCAGTTTTATCCGTACGGTTACCACACGCCGGACCACGACATCTTTCCGGATACCTCGGATAACTTCGATCTCTCGCTCGAAAAACACGTCAAGGGGACGAAGCTTTCATACAAGGTCACGCCCTTCTACCGGGATACGAGCAATCAGCTCCAGTTCCAGGCGATAAATCCGGTCGAAGGCACGCTGGCCGGACTCAACGTGGGAACGCAGCGCGCGTACGGCGCCGAGTTCTCGCTGCAGTACGGCGACTTCAGCCGCGACGGCCTCTCGGCAATCCTTTCGTACACGCACACCGAAAATCAGATTCGGTTCAGCCCGATCAACGGGGTCAGCGTCATCGACGCGCTCAACCAGCAGGTCGAGCTCTACAACTCCTACACGTCGGCATGCACGAACGTGACGTCGAACTCGCCGAACTGGCAGGCGTGCGGAAGCGGTAGCTACGCAGGCAATGCGGCGCCGATCCTGCGCAACACGCAATCGGGAACGGGCGATCAAGGGAAGCTAAAGATTGCGAACCCCTACTTCCACGAAGCGTTGCAGCCGCTCTTCGACACGAGCGGCTGGTATACGCCGTACGACGTCATTCCAAGCCCGTTCAACGCCGCAAACGGTTACGAAGTTCCGGACGTCGCCTCGCTCATTCTGAACTACCGGCACGGCCGATTTGCGGTGACGCCGTCGCTGCACTACGCCGACGGCTCGAACTACGGCTCGCCGCTGGTCTGGCCCGGGTACGTGCCGCAATCGTGCGCGAGAGAGCCCAGCGGAACGCCGCTAACACCGGGGCGCAGCTGTGCGGGCGGCTCGATCGGCGCGATCTTTTTACCCGATCCGTACAGCGGGCACTTCGATAATCTCGGCGCCTTCATCCAGCCGGCGGAGTTGTCGCTCAATCTCCAAACCAGCTACGACCTCTCGCCGCGGGCGACGCTCACGGTGCAAGCGGTCAACCTTTACAACCAGTGCTACCAGCGCGGTTACGCCTGGGACAACTCGGTGACGTGCGTCTATTCGAATCTCCCCTCGAACATTTTGGCGCCTGCCGGAAACTTCGTTAAGAACCCGCCGCTGCAGCTGCGTTATCCGTACGGCACGTTTTACAATATCACCGAGGTCGGCATCTCGTCGGTTTTGCAGCCATTCGGATTCTTTGCCGATCTCAGCCTCAAGTTGTAGGCGGCAAATCGCGTGAGACGCGGTGACTTCGTTGCGACTCTGGGGGCCGCGCTCGGCACTGCGGCGTCGCCGGCACTCGCGATGGGGGCGAAGGCCGCGCGGGGGCGCGAGCGCATCGTCATCGTCGGTGCCGGCATTGCCGGACTGACCGCGGCGATGCGCCTGCGCGACTTCGGAATCGACGCCGTCGTCTACGACTCCGCGGCGCGCATCGGCGGCCGCATGCACTCGGAGCGCAGTTATTGGAACGACGGTCAACATACGGAGTGGTGCGGTGCGATGGTGGACTCGACGCACGCGAACATGCACAGCCTCGCGCGGCGCTTCGGGCAGCCTCTACTCGACACGCACGCGGCTTGGCCGCCGCGCGCCCGCGATACGTGTTTTTTGGATGGGCGCTACTACTCCATGGCCGACGCAGACCGGGACTTCGCGAAGATCTATCCGATTCTGGAATCTCAGCTCGCGAAGGTCGATCCGGAAACCACCTACGCTACCGCGACGCCGACGGCCCGGCGTCTGGATGCGATGAGCATGCGCGAATGGATACGGCAATACGTCCCAAGCGGTCTCGACGGTCAGCTGGGGCGCCTCATCGCCGAATCGTACCGAAACGAGTACGGGCGCGACATTTCGGAGCTTAGCGCGCTCAACTTGGTTCTTCAGCTCGGCACGCAGCGCCACTACGCGCGCAATCGTGAGATGAACGTCTTGGGCTACTCCGATCAGCGCTATATCCTCGCGAACGGCAGTCAGGCGCTGCCCGAAGCGATCGCCGCGTGGCTTCCTGCCGGCAGCGTGCGGCTCGGGTATCGGCTCTTAGGACTGCGCCTGAGCGGCGGAGGCTACGTGCTGCGTTTCGATCGCGACGGGACAAGCGAGAGCGTGTCCGCCGACCGCGTCGTGCTCGCGCTGCCGTTCATCGCCTTGCGCGCGGTCGATTACTCCGGCGCGAACTTCGACTCGGTCAAGATCAACGCGATCGAGAATCTCGGCTACGGCTATCACACGAAGCTCCACCTGCAGTTCGACCAGCGCGCGTGGATGCGTTCTTCGCATCCCTGGCCCGAGCCGACCACCGGCCAGATTTGGACGACGCTACGCGTTCAGAGCGCACTCGATTTCTCGCTGGGTCAACCGGGCCCGCAAGGCCTTATCGAAGTCTTCACGGCATCGAACCCGGCGATGCTCGATACTCCGCCGGTACCGTACGCCAGGATTGCCGATGCGCCGGCGGTCGAACGGCACGTGCGCGACTTTTTCACGCAACTGGAGAGCATTTGGCCGGGCGTCGCGGGGCGCTGGAACGGCAAAGCCACGTTCGGCAACGCGCAAGCCGACCCGAATATTCTTGCGAGCTATTCGTGCTGGCTGGTGGGCCAGTGCACCACGATTGCCGGCCACGAAGCGCGCCGGCAGGGGCGCGTGCATTTTGCCGGCGAGCACACCTCGGTTGCCTATCAAGGATTCATGGAAGGAGGCGCCGAGTCCGGAATGCGCGCCGCCGGCGAGATCCTGACGGACTATCGTATTCGAGCCGCTTAAGGCCGCCCCGATGCACGTCATTGGAACGGCGGGACACGTCGATCACGGAAAATCGGCGCTCGTTGCTGCGCTGACCGGAACGAATCCCGACCGTCTTGCGGAGGAGCGCGAGCGGGGGATGACGCTCGACTTGGGGTTCGCGCATCTGGTTTTCGACGACGGCGTCGAGGGCGGGATCGTCGACGTGCCCGGGCACGAACGATTTCTGCACAATATGCTCGCCGGCGCAGCCGGAATGGAGCTCTTGTTGCTGGTCGTCGATGGGAGCGAAGGCGTGATGCCGCAGACACGCGAGCACCTTACGATCCTGCGTTTTCTCAACGTGCGGCGCGTCTTCGTGGTGGTCAGCAAGATCGATCTCGTCGGCTCGGCCGATCGTGAAGCGGCGATCCGGCGGATCGAGCGGCAACTGCAGGGCAGCATTGCGGAGGATGCGCCGCACTTTGCGATCTCGGCCGTAACCGGGGAGGGGCTTGTCGAGCTGAAGGCCGCGCTGCATCGGACGCTCGGCGAGATGCCGCACCGCAACGCGAGCGCCCCGGTCTATCTTCCAATCGATCGCGCATTTAGCATGGCGGGCCTCGGCACGATCGTAACCGGCACGCTGATGCAAGGGCGCATCGAAACCGGCGAGGTGCTGCGCCTCGAACCCGGGGGAGAGCGCGCACACGTCCGCAGCATCGGCGTCTTTGGATCGGTTCGCAAGACCGCGCAAGCCGGCTCGCGCGTCGCCCTAAATCTGCCGGGCATCGACCGCAACGCAATCGCCCGCGGTCACGCCGTCGTGGGGACGGAGTTTCGCGCCGCGCGCAGTTTTGCGGTGCGCTTTACCCCGCTGCCCGAATCGAGCGCGTCGCTGCGCCGCCGTACGCCGGTACGCGCCTACATAGGCTCGGCCGAGGTACTGGGCACGCTCGTCGCGAGCGAAGCCTTCGAAGCCGAGCGCGAAACGCGTGCGGAGCTCCATCTTCGCGAGCCGGTCGTAGCCTTCGCCGGCGTGCGGTTCGTTCTGCGTCGCGTCTCGCCGATGACGCTGTTGGGCGGAGGTTACGTTGAAGGCGAAGAGGTCGCGCCGGCTGCCGACGACGAGAGCGCGAACGAGACCGCGCTTCGCAGCGCGCTGGCAAACCGTGGATTGGCGCCGGCTCCGGCCGGCGAGCTGTGCGTCGCGGTGAACCTGCGCGAGGCCGATGCCCTCGAGATTCTCGAACGGCTCGTGGAGCGCGGTGACGTTTTGTGCGTCGCCCGGCCGCTCGCGTACGTCGATGCAGCCTCAGCGCGCGAGCTGCTCGCGCGCGTGCTCGCGCAGCTCGCCGAGGCGCACCAGACCGAGCCGTGGGCGATGGGAGTAACCTCGCTCGCGCTGGCTCGCGCGTTGGATGTCTCCGAGAACGTGCTGGTTCGCATCCTCGGGCATTTCGCCGGCGAGGGCCGGCTCGTCAATCGCGCCGGTTACTATGCCACGACGGAGCACCGCCCGTCACCGACGCCCCAACAGCGCGCGTTCTTCGACGAGCAGGTTTCGCTCGACGCGTCTCAGCCATTTCTGCCGGTCCCCTTTACGCCCGTCGCGACGGCCGTGAAGCGTTCGCAACTGGCCGGCATCGCAAAGGCATTCGAAACGATGCTTGCCTCGGGAACGCTCGTCAAAGTGGGCGACGATCTCTATCGAGGCTCGCAGATCGCGCAAATCCGCGCGCTCGTCGAGGCGCACTTGCGCGCCAAAGAGCGCATGACCGCCGCCGACTTTCGGGACCTGATTGGAACCTCACGTAAGTACGCAGTCCCGCTGCTCGAATGGCTCGACGCCCACGGCGTCACCATCCGCACCGGCGACATTCGAACTCTGCGAAAGCATTAACGCAGGCTCTCAGGAGTGGTTTGAGGACGTCCGTCGCTCCGCATCCATGCTCCGCTCCTACTCCCCAATTTTTCGCAACTCGGCATCCTGCCGTTGCGAAAAACTTGGAGGCCTCTCACCACCCCCGAGAGCCCGCCTGAATGCTTTCTCGAGTGTCTCATTAACCGAGGAAAGCCGGTGCGGTGTGCAACGCGCCGGAGCCGTTTCGCCAGAGGGCGTACTGCAAGGACTGCTTGGAGTTCATGGAGGCGGCGCCGATCTCGCCGGCGGGATTGATTGCGATCACGCAATACATGTCGCCGTGAAGATCGGGCGCGGTTTTCGACATCAAGCGCATTGCGTCGTTGCAGGCTTCCTGCGGATGCGCGCCCTGCGCCATCCGCCGGACGATGAAGTTCGAGGTGCAGTAATTCGCCATAACGTCGCCGTCGCCCGTAGCGGATGCGGCGCCCGCCGCATCGTCGGCGTAGTAGCCGCAGCCCACTAGCGGCGAATCGGCAACCCGCCCGGGAATCTTCCACGCGAGCCCGCTCGTCGAGCATCCGGCGGCAACGTGGCCCTTCCCATCGATGCCGACCATACCGATGGTGTCGTGATGCTCGCGGTCGATCCAAAAGGTCTCGTGATTCGGCGTGTTCTTCCATTTTAGCCAGGCTTCGAGGCTGTGGGGTGTGAGCAGCTGCTGCGGTTGGAACCCCATCGCGATCGCGAACTGCAGCGCGCCTTCGCCCGCGATGGTCGTATGGCGCGTCTTTTCCATGATGAGCCGCGCGACCGATATCGGGTTCTTGATCTTGTGCAGATTGCAGACCGATCCGGCGCGATGCGTCGTTCCATCCATGATGCCGGCATCGAGCTCCACCTCGCCCTCCGCGTTCGGTAAGCCACCGTAACCGACGGTATCGACTTTGGGATCGTCCTCGGCGACGTTGATGCCCTTCTCGATCGCATCGAGCAGCGAGCCGCCGCCGGCGAAGACCTCGGCGGCACGCCGATTTGCTTCGATGCCCCAGTCCCAGGTGGACAAGAAGACGGCTCCGCCGGCATCGGCTTGCACCGGCGGCGGCCCGACGGCCAGCGCGGCCGTCGCCGCGCCCGTGCCCGCGATAAACGTCCGCCGATCGATCTCCATTGCCAGTCTCCTCTCGTGAAGTTGCTACAGGTGCAGCAAGGTTAGAATTCCGATGACGACTTCCACCGCGACGAGCACCACGACGGTGATCTCGATAAACTGATCGCGCCGGCTGCGCGATTGATCGCTGAAGAACCGGTACATCTCGCCGACGCTGGCGAGCTTCGTGTCGATCTGTCGCTGCCAATCCGAGAGACCCAGGCGCGCGGCAGCCGCTCGATAGATGCGCGCATAATACGCATCCCCGACGACCTTGAGCGCGTTGCTCGAGCGATCGGTCAGCTCCAGGACGTCAACGATCAGGTAACGCAGCGTCGCGGCTTGCTCCGCCTCCCGGCGGCCGCGCAGCGATTGCGGCGGCCCGCCCGGCTGCATCTTATAGATGCCGTCGAGCTCGTGGTCCAGCAATGCGTCGTAGGTGCGCAGCTCGAGCAGCTGGGAGTTCGCAAACTCGAGAATGTCTTCGATCGCTCTCGCGCTCTCGCCGCGATCGTAAACGAAGGCCGAGTCCCACTGCACGATCGTCAAGTCATCTTCGTGATACGAGAACCGCCGTCGCAGCGACTCTTCGGTCTCGCTCGGCGCCAGCCGTTTGCGCTCGCCGAGCAGCAGGCTCGCAAGCTCCGCGGAGTGATCGTCCAAGAGGCTCTCGGCGTCGACGGGCTCGC
This sequence comes from Candidatus Cybelea sp., assembly GCA_049285355.1. GTDB lineage: Bacteria > Vulcanimicrobiota > Vulcanimicrobiia > Vulcanimicrobiales > Vulcanimicrobiaceae > Cybelea. The sequence goes on from JBAPZS010000320.1 coordinate 6,504, forward strand.
TGAAGCGGTCGATCTCGACGATTAAATAATCCTCGATCAGCGCCGGGTGCCGTTCGTCTAGCGCCACGGCGTATTCGTTGCAGACTCGTTCGACGGTCGCCTCGGCGAAGCGCGTTATCCGTTCGTCGCTGCGCGCGCGTTCGGCGACCGTGACCAAGTCGCCCCACGAACCGGCGACGGGGAAGCTCAACCGTAACGAGATGACCCCATAATCGTAGAACTTCAACCGCGCCGAGCCGCGCAACGCGTCGAAATCCACGTCCGGAAGGCCGGCGACGAGCGGCGGCTCGGGAAATTGCAGATACGGGGGCGCCGGCGGGCGCATGGGCAGGGCGGCGGGCGCGCGAGTATCGCCCCCGAGTGCGCTGGCCTTCGCCAGATCGATCGTGTCCGCGACGTCGAACAAGTAGTAAGCTCGTACTGCGCCGCCGGCGATGTCGAGCATCCGACCGCGCCTTACGGCTTTCGCGGGCGCGCTCCTGTGCGAAGGCACCTCGCTCGAGAGAGATAAAGAGTCGCGGATGCCGATGCGCGCCGTTGCCCTGCTCTTGATCGTCGCGTTCGAACTGCCGGCAGCCGCGGTCGCGGATACGGCCGGCTCGTTTGGTCACTTGAGGCTTCGCGAGATCGGTCCCGCGATCAGCGGAGGCCGTTCGCCGGCGGTTGCGGGATTTGACGGCGATTCGGCCCTCTACTATGCAGGCGGCGCCGGAGGCGGTGTTTTCAAGAGTACGGACGCCGGCGCATCGTGGATTCCCGTCTTCGATCGCCAGCCGGTCGCGCCGATCGGCGCGATCGCGATCGCCCCGCAGAACGAGCGCGACGTCTGGGTGGGAACCGGCGAATCGAATCCGCGCAACGACGCGGAGTCGGGGAACGGGGTTTATCACACGAGCGATGGCGCAAAGAGCTGGAGGTACCTCGGCTTAGAGCGCTCCGCGCACATCTCCGCGATCACCATCGACCCCCGCAACGCGCAGTTCGTCGCAGTAGGCGTGTTGGGCCGTGTCTCCGCCGACGATTCCAATCGCGGCGTTTATATCACGCGCGACGCGGGCGCGCACTGGACGCGCGCGCTTTACGCGGGCCCGGCAAGCGGCGTCTCCTCACTCGTGCGCGTACCGGATCATCCGTCAACGCTCTTCGCGGGCGTTTGGCAGATCCGGCGAATGCCGTGGCGGCTCGACAGCGGTGGTCCAAACGGCGGCGTTTATCGCTCCGACGACAACGGCGTAACGTGGCATAAGGTCGCCGGAAACGGATTGCCCCAAGGCCTGACCGGACGCATCGGCTTGGCCGCCGGCATCCGCGGCCGGATCTATGCCGTGATTCAATCGCGCGAAGGCGATTTATGGCGCTCCGACGACGGCGGCAAAACCTGGAAGCTCATGCCGCACAGCCCGTACGTGGGCGCTCGGCCGTTCTATTTCAGCAGCGTGTTCGTCGACCCGGCGAATCCCGACCGTCTCATCAATGTGGCGCTAATCCTGACGATGAGCACCGACGGCGGACGCTCCTTCCATCCGATCGCAACGGGCGCGGGTTGGGACTATCACGCGGTCTGGTGGTCGCGCGACGGTCGGCGCATCATCAACGGCGACGACGAAGGCGTCATACTATCCTCAGACGGAGGCGCGCATTTCTGGCAGCCCTACGATCTTCCGTTCGCGCAGCCGTATCACGTCGGCCTCGGGGCGTCGGCGCCAAACTACCAAGTCTGCATCGGACTGCAGGACGACAACAGCTGGTGCGGTCCCGCGGCACCGCCCAACGGTATTGGAGTGATGAATCGCGATTGGAATCAAGTCGGGCCCGGCGACGGCATGTGGGCGCTCCAAGATCCGGTCGACCCCAACTATATCTGGTCCACGTCGACCAACTCCGACACCGGGCAAGTCTATCTTTGGAATGCGACGACCCAGCAGGTCGCCGACGTTTCGCCGGATGCCGAAACGAATGGCCTGCTCAGTGCTGGAGCGTTGAAGTATCGATTCAACTGGGACACCCCGATTGCGTTCACCGATGACGGCAAGGCGCTGGTCGGCGGCAATGTGGTTTTCGAGAGTGCGGATCGGGGGCAAACGTGGAAGGCGATCAGCCCCGATCTTACGCGGAACGATCCCAGTAAGCAGCTTGCTTCGGGCGGTCCAATTTCGCACGATCAGTCGGGCGCCGAATACTACGACACGATTCTCTATCTCGCGACCACGAAGCTCGATGCGGCTCTCATTTGGGTGGGAACGGACGATGGGATCGTGCAGGTCACGCGCGATGCTTCGACAGGCTCAGCACAGGCTGTGCACTGGCAGAACGTTTCGCCGCCGGCCGATCTCGTGCCGCCGTGGGGGCGCGTCACGGGGATAGAACCCGGACGATTTGCGGCCGGTACCGCTTTCGTAGCCGTAGAACGCCACCTAAGCGGCGACGATCGGCCTTATCTCTTGCGGACCGACGATTACGGTGCGAGCTGGCATTCCATCTCCGGCAATCTGCCATCGGATCAATTCGTTCGCACCGTTCGTCAAGATCCTCGCAATGCAAACGTTCTCTACGCGGGGACGAACCGCGGCCTCTGGATTTCGCTCGACGGCGGCGGGCACTGGCAATCGCTGCGCCTCAACATGCCCGCCACAGCAATCTACGATCTGGAGATTCAAACGGCTCAAAACGATCTCGTCGTGGGAGCGCACGGCCGTGGGGTTTGGATTCTCGACGACCTGACGCCGCTGCAACAATGGGCCTCGACCGGCGCGTCGTCGGTGACTCTTTTTCCACCGCGCGATGCGTACCGCACGTGGCAGTGGCCGCCGGTCAACACGTTTGCCGACCCAAAGATTCCACCCAACGAGTTCCTCGGCGAGAATCCGCAGTATGGCGGATTGCTCACGTATTATTTGCCGAAGGCACCGCGGCAGGCGACGATCGAAATACTCGATTCCAACGGCCGCCTCGTTCGCCGTCTGCAGGGTGACGACGTTCCTAAAGATGCGGGAATCAACCGAACGTCTTGGGATCTCGGCGAAGACGGCCCGGTGAAGTGGAACGGCACGTTCAAAGAAAATCAGGGGCCCGACGAGGGCGCCGAAGTTCTGCCGGGGTCGTATGCCGTGCGGCTGGTGACCGACGGGGTGAGAACGCAGCAAACGCTCGTGGTGCGGCTCGATCCGCGCGACCCCAGCGTGGCTCGAGCACAGAGCCGCTACGATTTCCTCGCGCCGCTCTATTCCGAGCTGAGCTCCGTCGACACGATGCTCAATAAGATCGACGATCGTCTGAAAACCGCGGCGCCAAGTGAGGC
>JBAPZS010000321.1:0-27115 GCA_049285355.1 Candidatus Cybelea sp.
GAACGGATCTGAGCCGGGATCGTAACAGAACGGCCAAACGATGCTCCCGGTCTCGGTCGCACCGCTGGGATACGTGTACTCGTAGCGACCGTAGTAGCAGTCCTGTCCGTGATCGCGCCAGTCCTTCACCGGCGTGATGATGCCGTTACCGTGCTCCTCACCGCGCAACGACGACGGAACGTCCATCGCGTAACTTTTCGAGAGCGATTCGCGCGCGCCGGGATCGATCGTTGGGATCGCATGTACGTCGTTCTGGGCATTGAGCTGCGCGACTTCTTTGGCGAATCCGGCTCGATCGCGCTCGATCTGCGTCGGCATGGTGGGCCGGCGCGCCGGTTCGGGCGGCGCCTTGAAGGCGACCTCCCGGACGAGTTCGCGCCGCTGCGCGCGCGCCGGCGACGACTGGCGTTGACGCACGTGGCGTATGGCGCGAGCCGGAGCCGGCCGGGGGGTCGCCTGCCGCGTCATTGAGATCGCCGTCGTCTCCGCAACAGTCTCTTTCTTTTCGCCGCGCGGCACGAAGAGGCGCGCGACGGCGTAGAAGATGAGCGTCAAGACGATGAGATGAATCGCTGCCGAGACAAGCGTCGACCACGCCAGCACGCGGCGGCGCCGATCGAGTCTTCCCGAGATCACGTGGTCGTTAGGTTACCTTATTTCAGCGGATGTGGCTGACAGAGTTCGATGAGAACGCCGCCGGTGGCCTTCGGATGGAGAAAGGCTATTAAACTCCCATTAGCTCCCCTGCGCGCACGTTCGTCAATCAATCGTACACCCTTGGTTTTGAGATCGCTGAGCGCCGCTTCGATGTCGGCGACACGGTACGCGGTGTGATGAAGTTTCGTTGCCGCATTCCCGCGGTAGCGAGCGACCGGGGAGTCTTCGTGGAGCGGAAGCAGCAGTTCGACGATCGCACTGCCCGCCTCCAAACCAACCGCCTCGACGCCTTGGTCGGCAACGATCTCGCGGTAGATCTCCTTGAAGCCGAGCGTCTGCGTGTAAAGCCGTAGCGTCTCCTCGAGATCTTTGACGACAATCGCGATGTGATCAATCTCCATTGATGTGATCGATCCTTACACTTGTCACCCTGAGCGGAGTCGAAAGGTCCATTAGGCGACGACCTCTTTGGCGTGGTACGTTCCGAAGACGTCACGCAGGACGTCGCAAATCTCGCCGAGCGTCGCCCCGGCATCGACGGCGTCGACGAAGTGTGGCATTAGATTCTCCGAGCCGGCCGCCGCGCCGCGTACCTCGTCCAACTTAAGCGCGACTAGATCCGCGTCGCGCGCGCCGCGAAGGGCGTGCAGCCGCTCGACCTGCTCGCGCTCGGCGCGTTCGTCGACGCGTTGTAGCGGGATCGGCTCGATACTCTCCGGCTCCGCGAAGCGGTTGACCCCGACGATGACCTGCTCGCCGCGCTCGACCGCTTGCTGCGCGATGTAGGCCGAGTCGGCGATGCGGGCTTGCATCCAGCCGCTCTCGATGGCTGCGATGCTGCCGCCCATGGCGTCGACCTCCTCGATGATCTTTGTCGCGCGCGCAATCAGCTCGTTGGTGAGCGTTTCGACGTAATAGGATCCGGCCATCGGATCGACGACGTCGGCGACGCCGGACTCATACGCGATGATCTGTTGCGTACGCAGCGCTACCTTCGCGCTCTGAGCCGTGGGAAGCGCGAGCGCTTCGTCCTGGCCGTTGGTGTGCAGCGACTGCGTGCCGCCGAGAACCGCCGCGAGCGCCTGCAACGCAACGCGCACGACGTTGTTCTCCGGCTCTTGCGCGGTCAGGGTAGAGCCGCCGGTCTGCGTATGAAAGCGCAGCATCTGCGAGCGCGGGTCCCGGCAGCCGAACTCGTCGCGCGCGATATGCGCCCAGAGATAGCGCGCCGCGCGAAACTTCGCGATCTCCTCAAAAAAATCGTTATGCGCGTTCCAGAAGAAGGAGACGCGTGGGGCGACCTCGTCGAGCGCGATGCCGGCGTCGCGCGCGGCGCGCAGATACGCTTTCGCGTTCGAAAGGGTGAACGCAATCTCTTCGACGGCCGTCGATCCGGCTTCGCGAATGTGATACCCGGAGACGGAGATCGCATTCCATTGCGGGACCTCACGCGCACAGTACGCCATCACGTCGGTGACGAGGCGCATTGACGGCTTCGGCGGGTAGATGTACGTGCCGCGCGCGGCGTATTCTTTGAGCACGTCGTTCTGTACGGTTCCGCCGAGCTTCGAAAACGCGATGCCGCGTCGCCGAGCTACCGCCAGGAACAGCGCCAAGAGAATCGCCGCCGGCGCGTTGATCGTCATCGAGACCGTGACCGCTTCGAGCGGAACGCCGTCGAGCAGCGTCTCCATATCGGCGATCGAATCGATCGCGACGCCGACTTTCCCGACCTCGCCACGCGCTTGCGGGGCATCGGAGTCGTAACCGAGCTGCGTGGGAAGATCGAAAGCCACGGAGAGTCCCGTCTGGCCGCGCTCGAGCAGATAGCGATAGCGCGCGTTCGACTCGGCGGCGGTTGCGAAGCCGGCGTACTGCCGCATCGTCCAAAGCCGCCCACGGTACATGTCTTTACGAATGCCGCGTCCGTACGGAAAGGTGCCGGGCTCCCCGAGCTGGTGCGGCGTTCCTTCGGGCGCATCGTAGACGGGCTCGATGGGAACTCCTGAAGCGTTGATCTCTCTCACGCTTCGGTCTCCCCTTTGTCGCGGATACTCATCAGCGGCGAACCGCTCTCGACGGTCGCCCCCGCGTTCACGTGTACCGCGCCAACGACGCCGCTGCGATGCGCGCGAATCTCGTTCATCATCTTCATCGCCTCAACGATCGCTACGACTTGACCTTCGCGGACCGGCGCGCCTTCGCCGACGAGGAGCTCGACGATGAGCCCGTGCATCGGCGACTCCACGTCGTTGCCGCTGCCGGCGCTACCCTGCTTGCGGGTAGCTCCGAGGCGAGGCGCCAATCGGCGCTCGGTTGAGCGCTGTACCGAAGCCGGGAGCCGCAGGCCGTTGCGCGCGGCCGGCCGGAAGGCTGCGGCGAAGCGCTCGAGCGTCGCGGTACCGTACGCGCCCGAGAGCACGGCCGGATGGTCGCAGAGCGCGCGTAGTAAAGGAAGCGTCGTGGGAACGCCTTCGACGATGTACTCGTCGATTGCCCGGCGTAAACGCGCGAGCGCCTGTTCGCGCGTCGGCGCCCAGACGACGAGCTTCGCAACGAGCGAGTCATAGTCGGGGGGAATCGACCAGCCGGCATATGCTGCTGAGTCGACCCGGACCCCCAACCCGCCGGGCTCGCGGTACGCGCCGATCGTCCCGGGTGAGGGCCGAAAGTCTGCCGTCGGGTCCTCCGCGTTCACGCGCCCTTCGATCGAACATCCGCGAAACGAGATGTCGCTCTGCGTAAATCCGAGCGGTTCTCCCGCCGCTACGCGGATCTGCTCGCGCACGAGATCGAGACCGGAGACCATCTCGCTAACGGTATGCTCGACCTGAATGCGCGTGTTCATCTCTAGAAAGTAGAACTCGTCGCCGGCGACGAGACACTCGATCGTACCCGCCGAATCGTAGCCGATCGCTTTGGCCGCGCGTACTCCGGCCTCGCGCATCGCCGCGCGCACGCGATCGGAGATGCTCGCCGGCGTCTCCTCCCAAAGCTTTTGATGGCGCCGCTGCAGGGAGCAGTCGCGCTCGCCGACGTGGAGAACGTTCCCGTGCTTGTCGGCGAGAACTTGCAGCTCGACGTGCTTGGGGTTCTCCAGATAGCGCTCGGCGTAGATCGTTCCATCTTTGAAATAGGCATGCGCTTCACGACGTGCCGTGTCGAAAGCCGAGGGGATTTCGTCCAAAGTGGTCGCAACGCGCAGTCCCTTGCCGCCCCCGCCGGCAGCCGCTTTGAGCGCGAGCGGCAGGCCGTAACGCTCCGCGGCAGCGCGCGCGGCCGCGACGTCCGGAATCGACTCGGTCCCGCCCGGTACGACGGGCACGTTCGCCTCGCGCATCGCGCGACGCGCACGCAGCTTGTCGCCCATCGTATGGATCGCACCGGGATGCGGGCCAATCCACGTTAGTCCCGCCGCGACGACGCTGCGCGCAAATTCGGCATTCTCGGCCAGAAACCCGTACCCGGGATGCACGGCCTGGGCGCCCGACTTCTGCGCGACCGCGATCAGCTTTTGCCCGTCGAGATAGCTCTGCGCGGGCGAAGCGGGGCCGATATGGTGTGCCTCGTCGGCGAGCGCGACGTGCAGCGCGTCGCGATCGGCATCGGAGTAAACGGCGACCGACGCAACGCCCATCTCGCGCGCCGTTCGAGTGATGCGAACCGCGATCTCCCCCCGATTCGCAATCAGTATTTTGTCAAACACGTCTTACTGCGGTGGATAAATCCCCATCGCATGATACCCGGCATCGACGAAGTGCACGTCGGCGGTGACGGCCGACGAAAGGTCCGAGGCGAGGAATACCGCCATGCTTCCCACATCCTCAGCCGTGACGTTGCGCCGCAAGGGCGCGACCAGTGGAACCACGTCGAGAATCTTCGAGAAGCCGCCGACCTGCCGCGAACTCGCCGTCTTGATCGGACCGGCGGAGATCGCGTTCACGCGAATATTCCGGTCGCCCAGATCGAACGCGATGTAGCGAATCGTCGCCTCGAGCGCCGCCTTGGCGATGCCCATGAGGTTGTAGTTCGGAACGATCTGCGTCGCCCCGAGATAGGTGAGCGCCATAATCGATGCACCATCGTTGAACGAATCTCGCAGCGCGCTCACGAGGGCGATGAGGGAGTACGCCGATACGTCGAGCGCGAGCGCGAATCCGGAGCGCGACGTATCGAAGACCTTTCCGGCCAGATCCTCCTTGTTGGCAAAAGCGATCGAGTGCACCAGTACGTCGAGTGGGCCGAACCGCTCCGCGAGTGCTTCCCGCATCGCTGCGAGCGATGCGTTGCTCGAGACGTCGCATTCGACGGTCGGCGCGTTGCCGAGCTCTGCGGCGAGCTTCTCGACCTCATCCTTAACGCGCTCCCCTTGATACGCAAGGGCGATAACGGCACCGTTTTGATGCAGCTTACGGGCAACGCCCGTGGCGATCGACCAGCGGTTCGCAACGCCCGCTACGAGCGCGCGTTTACCTTCCAATAAACTCACGAAGGCTAGATACCAGCGCCGCGGCCCCCGTCCTGCCCCCTTGCTTGCGTCTACGGCCGGTTGCCGCGGGGCCGCCGTTGAAACCTAGCGCCGCCTGCACCGTATCTAAAGCTACGTAAGCTTACTCGAAGGGACCGACCGATGAAACCATTCTTATTGCGCCGTTCGCTCGGAACGATTGGGCTGCTCGTGGCTTTCGCGAGCCAGGCAGCCTGGGCGCTTGCGGGCACCAGCGGGGGCGTCGCGGGCGTCGTTACCGACGCTAATACCGGGGCACCGATTCCCGGCGTTCAGTTAAAGATCAGCTCGCCGTCGCAGACGGTGACCACTACGACGGACGCTCGCGGCCACTACATCGTCTTCTCTCTGCAGCCCGACGACTACAGTTTGACGGCAGTAAAGGACGGATACGACGCGCGAACCGTCTCCGGAGACTCGGTTTACGCCGATCAGACGCAACGCTACGACATGCAACTAACACCCGCGACCGCGACCTCACCCGCGCCACAATTGCGCTTTCGATAGGTTAACTTAGCTCTGGTTTAGTCCCGAGTTACGGAGGGTCATAAGGGGATGTTGCCGTGTTTGCGGTCGGGGCGCAGCACGTGCTTGTCGCGCAGCATCTCCAATGCGTCCGCGATCGCGCCGCGCGTCGCGTGGGCCTCGATCACGTCGTCGACGTAGCCGCGCCCGGCGGCAATGTACGGGTGGGAGAATCGCTCTTCGTAGTCGGCGATCAGCTCGGTCATCTTAGCCGCTTTGTCCGGCGCGGCCTCAATTTCGCGACGAAAGATCGTCTTGACGGCGCTTTCGGCTCCCATGACCGCGATCTCGGCGGTCGGCCAGGCGAGGTTGACGTCGGCACGGATGTGTTTACTGGCCATGACGTCGTAGGCGCCGCCATACGCTTTGCGCGTGATCACGGTGATCTTCGGCACGGTCGCCTCGGCAAACGCATACAGCAACTTGGCACCGTGCAGGATGATCCCACCGTACTCCTGATCGGTGCCCGGTAAGAACCCGGGCACGTCAACGAACGTAACCAGCGGAAGGTTGAAGGCGTCGCAGAAGCGCACGAAGCGCGCCGCCTTCACGGAAGAACGCGTGTCGAGTACGCCCGCTAGAACGTTGGGCTGGTTGCCGACGATCCCCAGGCTGCGTCCGTTCACGCGGCCGAACCCGCAGATGATGTTCGGCGCGTAGAGCGGCTGGATTTCAAGGAAATCGCCGTAGTCGACGATACCCTCGATCACCTGGCGCATATCGTACGGTTTGTTCGGTGACTCCGGTATCAGTTCGTCAAGCACCGTAACCTTGCGATGGGGATCGTCGTCGCAGGCGAACTCTGGCGGCGCCTCCATGTTGTTTTGCGGAAGAAACGAGAAGAGTTCGCGAGTGAGCCGGAACAGATGCGCCTCGTCTTCGGCCACCAAGTGCGCGACGCCGCTGCGGGTCGCGTGCGTCATCGCGCCGCCGAGCTCCTCAAAAGTCACCTCCTCGCCGGTGACCGTCTTGATGATTTCGGGACCGGTGATGAACATCTGCGAGATCTTTTCGGTCATGATGATGAAGTCGGTTATGGCGGGCGAATAGACCGCGCCGCCGGCGCACGGCCCGGCGATGAGGCTGATCTGTGGAATGACGCCGCTGGCCGCGACGTTACGCCAAAAAATCTCAGCGTAGCCGCCCAGGGAGACGACGCCCTCTTGAATGCGCGCGCCGCCGGAATCGTTGATGCCGATGAGCGGCGACCCCGTGCGCAGCGCCAGGTCCATCATTTTGCAGATCTTTTCGGCGAACGCTTCGCCGAGCGAACCGCCGAGTACCGAGAAGTCTTGCGAGAAGAGGAAGACTTGACGCCCGTCGATGGTCGCGCGCCCGGTAATGACGCCGTCGCCTAAAAACTCCTTGTCGTTGAGCCCGAACGCTCCGGCGCGATGAACGACGAACCGGTCGAACTCCACAAACGAGCCGTCGTCGACCAGCGCCTCGACGCGCTCTCGCGCGGAGAGCTTACCTCGCGCGTGCTGGCGCGCCAGTGCCTCCGCCCCGGCGGGCTTTTCTGATTCCGCGCGTTTATGCGCGAGCTCGCGGTATTTTTGCGCGCGACTCTTCACGAAGTTAGTCTTGCACGCATCGGGCAAAGGTCCTCGACAGCGTTGGCGAAATACGCTTCGCCATGCGGACCGTCTGCTGCGTCCTCGCCCTGGCCGTTGTCGGCGCGGTTCCGTCCTCGTTTCCGCAACCGCCGCCGCTGCCGCCTGAAAAAGCGGTCGCGGATACGATGTATGGGACCTCCGTTACCGATCCGTATCGCTACTTCGAGAATATGGACGATCCGGCCGTCAAGCAGTTTTTCAAGGATCAAAACGAGTACACACGCGCAGTCCTCGACCGGCTGGGGTCGCCGCGCGAGGCGCTGTTCGAACGGATCAAAGCACTGGATAATTCCGGCGCTACCGTGGTCGGGGTCACCAGAGACGGACCGTATTACTTTTACGAAAAGCTCAATCCCGGCGACAACTCGCCGAAGCTTTACGTGCGATCCGTCGACCGCGCCGACGAGCGCGTCCTGATCGACCCGCAAACTCTTGCTGGAGCGGGCCAGCACTATACCATCAATTACTTCCTGCCGTCGCTCGACGGCGCCCACGTCGCGTACGGGATCTCGGAAGGAGGCTCGGAGGCCTCAGTCATTCACGTGGTCGAGACGGCGACGGGGCGTGTCTTGCCGGATGCGATCTCGCGGGCGTATTTCGTCGGCCCGACGAGCTGGCTCGACGGCAACTCGTTCTATTACGTGCGCTTCCCCGAGCTCAAACCGGGCGAACCCCAGACCGACAAGGAGACGCGCGCCGTCAACTACCTTCACGTATTGGGGAACGATCCGGATCGCGACGTTGCGGTCTTCGGCTACGGCGTCAATCCGAAGGTGGCATTTGCGCCTACCGATTTTCCGGTCGTGATTACTTCGCCGGTCTCACCCTATACTCTCGGTGTAGTCGAGCACGGCGTAAGGAACGAGATTACGGTCTATGCGCTGCGCGGATCGCTAGCGTCGGGTGACGTGAACTGGCAGCCCGTGGCGACGGTTGACGACGACGTCACCGGCTACGAGCTGCGAGGACCGACACTCTACCTAGTAAGCCACAAGGATGCGCCGACATTCAAAGTGATCGCAACGTCGCTCGATGCGCCGAACGTGGCGCAGGCGCCAACGGTCATCCCAAGCGGAAGAGCGATCGTCCAGGCCCTCGGCATGGCGTCAGATGGACTCTACGTGCAATCGCGCGACGGAGGATTCGGTCAAATCACTCGGGTCGCACTAGGCGCCGATGGGACTCCGGGCGCGCAGACGACGTTAGCGCTCCCGTATCGAGGCGCGATCAACGCAATCTCCACCGACCCACGCGAGCCCGGTGTCGTCTTCGGTTTAGCTGGATGGACGCACTCGCAACTCATCTACGCGGCAGACGCAAGCGCAACCGTAAGCGATACACATCTCAAAGTGCCGGCGAACGTCGACATGTCCCCCTATACCTCGTCGGAGGTAGCGGCGCGCAGCCAGGATGGTACGATGGTGCCGCTCTCGATCGTCTACCGCAAAGGTCTGGCGCCCGATGGCTCCCATCCTGCGTATCTGCAAGGCTATGGCGCTTACGGGATCACGCTTCAGCCGAGCTTTTCCGCAACGCGCGTTGCGTGGCTGGAGCGCGGCGGCGTCTTCGCCGTCTGTCACGTGCGCGGCGGCGGCTGGTACGGTGAAGGCTGGCATCAGGCCGGAATGCAGACGACCAAACCGCATACGTGGGAAGACTTCATTGCCTGTGGACGCTGGCTGGTCGCGCATAAGTACACGTCGCCCGCCCATCTCGCGGGCGAAGGAACGAGTGCCGGCGGCATCACGATCGGTCGTGCAATTACCTCGCAGCCGCACCTTTTTGCCGCGGCGCTCGACGTCGTAGGAGCGAGCAACGCTCTCCGGCTGGAGTTCACGCCGAACGGGCCGCCGAACATTCCGGAGTTCGGCACGGTGAAGAACGCGGCTGGCTTCCGGGCGCTCTATGCGATGGATGCCTACGAGCACGTCGTTCCCGGAACGGCTTATCCCGGCGTCATGCTCGTTACCGGCTACAACGACCCCCGGGTCGCCTCGTGGCAGCTCGCCAAGTTCGCGGCGAGGCTGGCCGCCTCGACGACGAGCCGCCGCCCGATACTTTTGCGCGTCGATTACGATGCGGGCCACGGGTTCCGGGGCGCGTCGCGGCAGCAGTCGGAGCAGTTGCTTACCGACGAGTACGCCTTCTTGCTCTGGCAGTGTGGCGACCCGGCCTTCGCCGCCATTCCGACGCGGATCTATCCGCGGCAATCGTCCTTATAGGCGGCGCTCGGAATCCATGCGTCGGTGACCCACGTTCATCATGAGTGACGCCGTCGAGCTCATGGAGCGCGTAAGGCGCGGCGATGCCGGCGCCTTCGAGACCCTTTACGACGAATACCATCGGCTCGTCTACGGTGTCGCCCTGCGCGTGCTCGCCGATCGCAGCGTCGCCGAAGACGTGACGCAGGGGGTCTTTCTGAAGCTCTGGAGCAATCCCGGCTCGTTTGTCTCCGGGAACTTTGGGGCCTGGATCGTGCGGGTCGCGCGTAACCGTGCCCTGGACGTGCTGCGCTCGCGCGCGGCGCATCCCGAGGGCGAGGTTCCTGAGTCAATGCCTGCGGAGGATTCACTGGAAGATACCGCATTCTCAAAACTCAACGCCGAATCGGTTCGTAATGCCCTCGCCATGCTGCCGCAGGAACAACGTGAGCTGATCGAGCTCGGCTTTTTCGGCGGCGCGACACATCACGAGATGGCGCGCTCGACCGGGCTACCGCTCGGCACCGTCAAGACGCGCATTCGAAGCGGTTTGCGGCGCCTGCGCGTCGCGCTCGACGGAGTCGTCGCCGTATGACCTCGCACGACGAGATGCTCGACAACGTCGCCGTATACGCGCTCGGCGTACTGCCGCCCGGCGAGGCGCAGGAAGTGGCCGAGCACCTACGCACCTGCGAGGAGTGCCGGCGCGAGTACGATCTCTTACGGCCGGTCGTCTCCGCCGTCGGATCGTCGGCGCAATACTACGGCGACGAAGTCTGCCCCGGACCGCTGCTCAAGGCCCGCATCCTGCGCGAGGTCCGCAACTCCGGACGCGCGCAGTCCCCGGCAAAGAGCGGCTCGCCGTGGCTGACCTTCGGCGCGATCGCGGCGAGCCTCGTCTTCACCGTCGGGGCGTTGCTCATCTACACGACGATGGATCGCCGCATCGCCCGCGAGACGGCACTCATGGCCGCACAATCGGCGGCGCTCGCCGATCTTGCATCTGCCGACGCCAGGCGATATCGCTTCGCTAACGGAGCGGTCTTCGTCCGCGGCACGCACCTGTACGTTGCGCTGCCGAGCCTTGCGCCGCTGCCGCCCGGCAAGGTCTATCAAGCCTGGACGCTCCCAAAGGGCTCGAAGACGATGGCTCCCTCGGTGACGTTTATGCCGAGCGACCGCGAGGAGACGATCGTCCGTTTGCCCCAGTCGGCGGAGACGGTCGCGGCAGTTGCCGTGAGCGTCGAGCCGGAGGGCGGCTCGAAGCAGCCTACGAGCAAGCCGATCGGGATCGCAACACTTTAGCCGCTTCCGGCAATCCAAACCCGCCGCAACCCCGTTCCTTACGAAGAATCGTCTTCATCGTCGAGCTTCGCTCGAGAAAGGAACTTATGCGTACGTTCAATCCCATTGCCATGCTTGCGCTGGTCGCAGCCACGGCGCTGCCCGCCGCCGCATCGGCGACCTTGCTTCCAAACGTCGTCGATCAGCAGACGCGTTTCTCCGGCTCGTGCTGCGTTTACACCGGCGCGCCGTCGCTAGCGCTGACGCTCTCGATGGTGGAGGCCGGCGGTGGACCCAGCAACTTTTCGACCGTCTCGCTGCTCAAAGTGCTCACCGGCAGCCTCTTTGATGCCGAAGTCGCCAAGCTGACGAAAGAATACGGCAAAGATCAGGTCGGTCAGTTCCTCAAAACCTTCGATTTCGTCGTGAAGGACTCGCTGAAGATCGTCACCGAGAAGAAGGTCGCGCTTCCGAGTAAACCGGATCCCGATCCCACGAACGGGCCTTCGCTCGCAAAAGCGCTGTGGAACGCGGGACAGAGTGGCGAAGGTTTTAACGTCGAGGTAATGCTTGACCGCCTCGTTTCGCATCCGATTCACCTACAAGTGATGAAGGACATCGATGCCAAGTACGGTCTCGGCGTCGACGCACAGTACCACGCGATCCTCACCACTGCAATGAAGGATCTCGCCGGCGCTTACAAACTCAGCATGTAGCTTGAGCCTCGTTGGCCCCAAGAAGGCCAACGAGGCCGCTCCCGTCGGTGTGGCAGCAGCGTTCTTTTTGTGGATAGCATTCGAGATTGGTTGTGGGGGCGCGTTTGTGTGGCTACATCCGGTGCCTCGGTGAGCTAAGCTAGTATGCCTACCAAATCCCGAGCATGGCTTTGACGTCGTCGGAGGCCATCGTGCGCGGATCCCACGGCGGCATGAACGTGATCTCAACGTTGGCGTTCTTGACGCCCTCGATCGCGAGCACGTGATCCTTTACGGACTGCATGAACATCGGTCCGACGGGGCACATCGGCGACGTCAGCGTCATCATAACGTTGACGTTCTCGCCTTTTTCGCCCTCGGTCGTGATGTCGTAGACTAAGCCCAGCTCGAGGATTCCCAAGTTTAGCTCGGGGTCTTTTACCTCAACGAGCGCTTCGCGGACCTGTTCGACGGTTGGCATGCCTGCGAGGTTCCGCGGGCCGCAAGTCTAACCTTCGGTTAGAGGTGGGCCCGAGGCGGGCGACCGACGGCTGAGCGCGAAACCGTGACGAACCCGGCGGCGTTAAGCCTGTAGGAGGAATTAGAGAGCGATGTCGATGTGGGAGCCTTTCACCGAGCGAGCGCGGCGCAGCATCGTACTTGCTCAGGAAGAAGCTCAGCGTCTCGGAAACAACTACATTGGAACCGAGCATATTCTGCTCGGCATTATCTCCGAGGGCGAGAGTTTGGCCGCCAAGGTTCTCGAGTCGCTTGGCGTCAATTTGGCCAAGGTTCGCCAAGAGGTCGAGGCCATCGTTGGGCGCGGCGGACAGACCGTGCAGCAGGAGATGGTCTTCACGCCGCGGGCCAAGCGGGTGATCGAGCTCGCCTTTGAAGAGGCACGCCAGCTCAACCACAACTACATCGGTACCGAGCACTTGCTTCTCGGCTTGATCCGGGAGGGTGAGGGCGTCGCCGCCCGCGTGCTTACCAACTTAGGCGTGGATCCGGCGAAGGTTCGCGTTCAGACGACCTCATTGCTCGGCGCCGAGGGCCAACCCGCGGCTCCGAAGGGAAAGAGCAAGACGCCGACGCTCGACGCGTACGGGCGCGATCTAACGCAGCTGGCGCGCGACGGCAAGCTGGATCCCGTCATCGGCCGCAACAACGAGATCGAACGCGTCATTCAGATTCTGTCGCGCCGGACGAAGAACAACCCCGCGCTCATCGGCGAGCCGGGTGTCGGCAAGACCGCGATCGCGGAAGGGTTGGCGCAACGCGTCATCAAGGGCGACATTCCGGAGCCGCTGCGCGACCGGCGCGTTATTACCCTCGATTTGGCGGGCCTAGTGGCCGGGACGAAGTACCGCGGCGAGTTCGAAGAGCGCATGAAGCGCGTCATGGACGAGATCCGCGGCGCCTCCGGCGAGATCATCCTCTTTATCGACGAACTGCATACGTTGGTCGGCGCCGGCGCGGCCGAAGGCGCGATCGACGCGAGCAATATCATCAAGCCCGCGCTCGCGCGCGGCGAGCTACAATGCATCGGGGCTACGACGCTCAACGAGTTTCGCAAACACATCGAGAAAGACTCGGCGCTCGAACGGCGCTTTCAACCGATCATGGTCGGCGAGCCGTCCGTCGACGAGACGATCGAGATTCTCAGAGGTCTGCGCGATCGCTATGAGGCGCATCACAAGGTGCAAATCACCGACGAGGCGCTCGCGGCGGCCGCGAAGCTCAGCGATCGCTACATCACCGACCGCTTTCTGCCGGATAAAGCCGTCGACCTGATCGACGAGGCCAGCTCGCGCGTGCGCTTACAGGCCACGCTCCCGCCCCCGGCAATTCGTGAGGCCGATGCGCAACTGCGTATGCTGATCGCCGAGAAGGAGGCGGTCGTAAAGAATCAGGAGTTCGACAAGGCCGCAACGATCCGCGATCGCGAGGAGAAGCTGCGCCTCGAGAAGGCGAATCTCGAGCAGGAGTGGCGCGACCGCAAAGCCGCCAGCGACCGCGTTCTCCAAGTGACCGCTGAGAATATTGCCGAGATCGTCGCCTCGTGGACGAGGATTCCGGTCAGCCGCCTCGCCCAAGCTGAGACCGAAAAACTTCTCAACATGGGCGAACTCCTCCACGAGCGGATAATCGGACAAAACGAAGCGGTCAACGTCCTTACACGTGCGATCCGCCGCTCGCGGGCGGGCTTGAAGAGCCCGAACCGGCCGATCGGCTCGTTCATTTTCCTCGGTCCCACCGGCGTTGGTAAGACGGAGGTCGCGCGCAGCGTCGCGGCCTTCTTATTCGACGATGAAGATTCGATGATCCGCATCGACATGTCGGAGTACATGGAGAAGTATTCGGTCAGCCGCCTCGTCGGCGCACCGCCGGGATACGTTGGATATGAAGAAGGCGGCCAGCTAACCGAAGCGGTACGGCGCCGTCCGTACTCGGTCGTCCTGCTCGACGAGATCGAGAAGGCGCACCCCGACGTCTTCAACTTGCTTCTGCAAGTGCTCGAGGACGGACACCTTACCGACTCTCAGGGCCGCCGCGTCGACTTCAAGAACACGGTCATCATCATGACGAGCAACGTCGGCGCGACCGGAATGACGACCACAACCGATATCGGTTTCCGTCCCCAGAAGCTCTCGGCCGAGGACGAAGTCAAGGCCTACGAGCGAATGAAGAACCGCGTGATGGAGGAGGTCAAGCAGACCTTCCGGCCCGAGTTCCTCAATCGCGTCGACGAAGTGCTCGTCTTCCATCAGCTCACTCGCGACCAGATCGAAAAGATCGTTTCGCTCGAACTCAACAAGGTCGTTCGCGAAGTACGCGCTCAAGAGATGGAGCTCAAGGTTACCGAGGCAGCCAAGGCGGTGCTCGCGCGCAAGGGATGGGATCCGGAGTTCGGCGCGCGTCCGTTGCGGCGCGCGATTCAGCGAATGGTCGAAGACGAACTGGCCGAGGAGATGCTCAAGGGCACCTTCGGATCGGGTGACCATATCCTCGGCGACGTCGATCCGGATGATGCCGAGAAGATCAAGTACACGAAGATTCCGTCGGTCGAACCCCCGGCTCCGCCGGCGACCTCCGAGCCCGCCGTCAACTAGAGCGGTTCGCCCGGCGCGACATGCAGTGTCGCCCTGACCTGGGTCGAAGGGTGAGGCGATGCACGCGTTGCTTCTGGCGATAGCGGTCGCGCAGGTCACTCCAACGCCCACGGCCTCGCCCAGCGGAACGCTGAGCCTCTCGACGACCAGCGTGAATCTAAATCCAGCCCAGCAGCAGGTCGTTACCGTGACCGGCGCTACGCCGCCGCTAACGGTAACGCTCGAGCAAAAGCTGGCCACGGTTGCCGCGGATCCGAGCGGCGCGAACGTTACGATAACCGCGACGCAGGCAACTGGAAGCGACGTTCTGCACGTAACCGATGCGACCGGCGCAACCGCCGACCTTGCGATTCGCGTGGCCTTCAACGCCGGCACGATCGTGCCGCAAACGACGCTGACGGTCACCGGAGATCCGGCGCAACCGGACTGGCTGGCGCAGAGCGTCGCCGCGGAGGTGGCGCGACTGACGCAAGCGCTGCCGGGAGCCAGTATAACGATCGGTACCGTAGCGCCGCCCTCCGCGCCGCTCGCGCCCGGTGCGAGCGCGCAGTTCGTCGTGCCGGTTCAGATCGCCGGCAACGGCCAGTACTTCGATCGTGCGGGTTCGACGACGGTGCTCGTTGCGAATACGCCGGCGCAACCCTTCTTGCCCGGACTGCTCTTTTATGACGACGATCCGGAGCACGTCGCGCAGGACGGCGTGCTCTTTCGCGGGACGGTCTCGTCGGCGCAGCCGGCGCGTCTTTACTACTACCATGACGACGGAACCGATCCGCACCGGCTGGTCGTGTCACTGCGAAACGCATCCGCCACCGACGCCAGCTCCGTTCAATTGATCGAAGCCTCCGCCGGTCCCAATATGGACGTGATGCAGGTCGGGCAATCGGTGACGAAGCGCTTCTTGCTGACAAAGGGCCAGCAAGAAGGGATCGTCGTGGAGCTCTCCGGCGATCAGCCGTACTGGTTGACCGATCTGCCGATGACCGCGCGCCAGCTCATTGCGGGAACGGCGGATCTGCGCGTTCTTTCGGGCGGCCCCGTAGACGTTACGGTACTTGCCGTTTCGCCGAGCGTCGATCCGCGAGCGCTGCTCGACGGACCGGTGCTTCCCGGCGACGGGCACCACCGGACCGGCGTTTTCTCGATCGCCGGTTTCGGCGGCGAGAGCCTCAACTTCTCCGCGGGCGGCGCGGACGCGACGGCAGTGATCGGCGATACGGATCCGACACCATCAAACGTCAATCCATCGGCCGACGGCCATGACTACGGCGACTACGGTGTCGTGCACACGCTCGATCTCACCTTGACCAATCCGAGCGCCACGCCCGCTTCGGCCTACCTGTTCTTGCAACCGCTTGCAGGCCCCGTGCGCGGAAGCTTCTTGATTGGTGGAAGTCTCGTCGACGTCGGCTGCGTGCGCGTTCCGTCGCGCTATCAAGTCACGGCCTTCGACCTCGCACCGGGTCAGACGCAGCGCACCACCATCCAGACGATGACGGACGGCGGCTCTTTCTATCCCGTGCGCATCGGCGTAACGGCGACGGCGCCGCTGCCGACCGCGCCGCCGGTTACCGCTCCGGACGGATGCTTCCCCAAACCGCAGCCCACTGGGCAACAATGAGTGCCGACGGCGAGTCGAAAGTCATCCTCTTGGTGCGACTGCTCAACGCCATCGATCAAGCCCGCCATTCGTTCGAGGACCTCAAGGGTAAGATTGCCGAGGACGGGCCGCGCCCCAGCACGCGTACCTTGCGTCGCTATCTCGCCGTCTTGAGCAACGCGGGCTTTCCGATCTACTTCGATCGCGCGGCCAACGTCTATCGGTTCGCACAGGGGTATAGCCTCAAGCGACTCGACTTGAGCAGCGGCGAGCTCTTTGGATTGGTGGCACTGCGCTCGCTCGGGGCGAGCATCGGCGGCACGATCGGCGCCTCAATCGACGAGGTAGCCGGAAAGCTCGTCGGGAGCTCCGGCGGGCCGGTACGCGCGCGCGTTGACCAAGCCTCGCCGGTGGCATTTCGCCTCTCCGAGATCGCCCTCGACGAGGGCGGCGAGCGCGCCTTCTCGCTGCTCTCATCCGCGGAACGTTCCTCGCGCAGCGTGCGCTTCAAGTATCAAGATAAAGAAGGGCGAAGCAGTACGCGCACCGTCGATCCGTACGGTTTCATCATCAATGCCGGACGCGTTTATTGCGTCGCGTACGATCACAATCGCCGTGACAAGCGAACTTTTGCCGTAGACAACGTGAGCGCGCCGGTCGTTCTAGCAAAGACGTTCGTGCGTCCCACCGGTTTCAACGTCGAGGCGTACGCGGCGGGCTCGATCAGCGGCCTCTTGCACAACGACGAGACGACCGAGGTGCGCGTGCGCTTCGCACCGCGCGTGGCCAAGGCCGCTGTCGCGGCGCGGATCGTCGCCGATTTTTATGCCGAGCAAAACGCCGACGGTTCCGCCGAGATCGCCTATCGGGTCGCCGACGTGGACGAGCTCGTTCGCTGGGTGCTCGGTTGGGGCGGTCAGGCGGAGATACTCGCGCCGGATTTCGTACGCACTCGGATTGCCGAGCTCGCCGCAGAGATCGCGCAGAAGTATCTCTCCGCATCGAGCTGAATGCGATGCTCTATCTCGATGAGGAGCACGTTGGCAAGCTGCTGCGCTGGGAGAGCTTGATTGCGGCGATGGAAGGCGCGCTGGCAGAGTTCTCAAGCGGCGCCGTCTTGAATCCGGTGCGCGCCGTGTACGCCGTCGAGGAAGGCCGGCGTTACTTTGGGATTATGCCCGCGATCGCGCCCGATGTCATGGGGTTGAAAGCGGTGAGTTTCTATCCCGCCAACGAAGGCACCGGCGTTCCTACCCACGACGCAATCGTGCTGCTGTTTCGGACCTCGGACGGACAGCCACTGGCCGCTATGGACGGGCGCTTAATCACCGAGATGCGCACGGCGGCGGTATCGGCGGCGGTGACCAAGTACCTGATGCCTGCGGCGAGCCGCGTGCTGGCCCTACTAGGGAGCGGCGTGCAGGCGCGATCGCACCTCGCAGCGCTCTCGCACGTCCGTAAATTTGACGAAGTGCGCGTCTGGAGCCGGAAGCCGGAGCATGCGCGTCGCTTCGCAACGGAGCATGGCGCAACGGCGATGGATGCGGAGCCGGCCGTACGCGGTGCCGACGTCGTCGTCGTCGCGACCGGCTCGCAAGAGCCGGTGCTGAAGGGTGCATGGTTGAAGCCGGGCGCCCACGTGAACGCAGTCGGGGCAAATCGGCCGACCTGGCGAGAGCTCGACGACGAAGCAATGCGTAACGTGGTGATCGTAGACTCACGCGAAGCGAGCCTCAAAGAGTCCGGCGACGTGATTCTTTCGGGGGCAACGGCCTTTGCCGAGGCCGGCGAGATCTTCGCCGGCAGTAAAGTACCCGATCGCGCGCAGACGACCGTCTTCAAATCGCTGGGTCTGGCCGTCGAGGATATCGCGGCGGCGCGTCTCGTCTACGAGGCCGCGATTGCGCCGAGCGAATAGCTAGTAAAACTCCTTGCGCATGAGAATCGCGTCCCATACCTCACCGCTCTGCCGAACGACGTCGCGTTCGAAACGCTCGATCTCCCGAAAGCCTACCTTTTCGTAGAGCGCCCGCGCGGCCTGGTTGTGAGGGAAGACGTGCAGATTCAACTCTCTGACGCGGTGCTCGCGCGCCCACGCGAAGACCCGGTCGATGAGCGCTTGGCCGATGCCGTGCCGGCGGTACGGCGCTCGGACGAGCATCCCGATCGTAAGACCCGCGTGAACGTGATGGAAAACGCTAAGCGAGCCGACAGCCAGGGCGCCGCTCCGCGCGATCCAAAAGGGCGTCTCGTCCGGCCGCGCGATCGCTTCGAGGAAGGCCGCGCGTTTACGCTCGCGGTCGAAGCCCGGCTCGGTGCCGATCCACCGGCGCTCGGCCGCCACCTCCTCGAATAGATCGAGCAGGTCGTCGGCCTCTTCGGCCCTCGCGTATCGGATTTCGAGATCGTTCATCATCTGAGGTTCCGTAAATTTAACAGAACCCGTCGAGGCAAAGCCCCGACGGGTTCCGACGCATTCACGCACCCATCTCGCCTGTTTTGGCCACCTGGTCGGAGAGCCCCACTGACGCAGGACGGGCGGTTTGACCGCTGCCACGGAATCGCTGCTCATCACAGCGTTTCGCGTTATGCATTGGCCGCGAACGATGCGCTCGTCGCACTTCGGATTTGGAATCGGAAGCCCGGAAATCGTAGCACGCACAAACGGCGTGGACAAGCGCTCCTTCGATGCAATTCACAACCTGTCCACAAGTTTTTTTCGTTATGCACACCGAAGGCGCAAACTGTGTCATTTACGCTACTTCTGGTCTTGCTCGTCCAAACGGCGAGCCCCACATGGCTCGCGCAGAGCTTTTTCGGAAGCCTGCCGATCGACGGCATCACCTGCGATCGAGCGGAGGGGTCGGTCGAGCACATTCATACGCAGTTGCAGCTCTACAATCGCGGGCGCCCTGAGGTGATCCCTGCTCAGATCGGGATGTCGCAGTCGGCGAACTGCCTGTACTGGATCCACACGCACGACACCGGCGGATTCATCCACATCGAATCGCCGGTGAAGCGCGGCTTCACGCTGGGCGAGTTCTTCGATATCTGGGGTCCCGACTTGAGCTGGACGAAGGCCGGCGTGGTGACTGCCCCGCACGGAGGCCGCCTCACGATCTGGCTGAACGGCACGCCGTGGCACGGGAGCAACCCGCGCGACATCGTCCTGCGCGACCGCGAGACGATCGTGATTCAAAGCGGGCCTCCGTTCGCAAAACCGGCACGGGCCGATTGGTCGAAGTTTTAATCACCGGTCGCGACCTCGCCCTCGAAGCAATCGAGGCGGTTGCGTACGGCGCCCCCATTGCGATCTCGCCCACAGCTCGCCGGCGCGTCGCTCGAGCGAGCGAGTTTGTCGCGAGTCAGTTTGCGGCCGGTAAGCCGATCTATGGCGTGACGACCGGTTTTGGGCGGTTAGCGAATATCGTCGTTCCGCCGGCGGATGCCGCCGAGCTGCAAGTCAATCTCGTCCGCAGCCATGCTGCCGGTACCGGGGTTCCGCTTGAAATCCCGGTTGTTCGCGCCGCGAGCGCCTTGCGCATCAACTCGCTCTCCGCCGGCCATTCGGGCGTCAAGCCGCAGACGCTCGATCTGATCGTAGCGATGCTCGAGCGGCGCGTGACTCCGGTCGTACCCTCGCAGGGCTCGGTCGGCGCCAGTGGCGACCTTGCACCGCTCGCACACATGACGCTCGCGCTCATCGGCGAAGGCGAGGCCTACTACCGTGAAGAGCGGATGTCCAGCGCCGTTGCCTTGGAGCGAGCGGGTCTGGTTCCCATCGAGCTGGGGCCGAAGGAAGGCCTCGCGCTGGTCAACGGAACGCAGGTGATGACGGCCATTGCGGCCCTGGGCGTCCTGCGAGCGGAGCGGCTCACCGCCGCGGCCGACGTCATCGGCGCGATGTCGCTCGAAGCCTACCTCGGCAGCGACCGGGTCTTCGACCGCCGCCTCAACGATCTGCGGCCCCATCCGGGGCAAGAGCGCGTCGCGGCCAACCTACGCGCGCTCTTGGAGCGCTCGGAGATCGTTTGGTCGCACGCGGAATGCGAGCGCGTTCAGGATCCGTACTCATTTCGATGCATCCCGGTCGTGCACGGTGCGGTGCGCGATTCGGCCGCCTACGTCCGCCGCGTTACGGAGATCGAAGCGAACTCGGTTACCGACAACCCGCTGGTCTTTCCGGAGGACGGCGACTTTCTTTCGGGCGGCAACTTTCACGGTGAGCCGGTCGCGCTGTCGACCGACTTCTTGAAGATCGCGATTGCGGAGCTCGCCTCCATCGCGGAGCGCAGGCTCTATCTCTTGCTCAACGCCGAAGATCGCGGCTTGCCGCTCTTCCTTACGCAGCGCTTGGGATTGCAGTCGGGATTGATGATCGTCCAGTATACGGCGGCCGCGCTGGTCAACGAGAACAAGGGTTACGCCTGGCCCTCGAGCGTCGACTCGATCCCGACCTCGGCGGGCCAGGAGGATCACGTGAGCATGGGCATGACCTCGGCCAGCAACCTCTTGCGCGTGCTGGACAACGTGGAAGGGGCGCTTGCCTGCGAACTACTCGGGGCGATGTCAGCGACCGATTTTCGCCGGCCGCTACGCTCGGGCCGCGGAACGCAGGCCGCCTACGACGTCGCGCGCGAGTCGATCGCGCCATGGACCAACGACCGGTCGCCGGCGCCCGACATCGAGGCCGCTCGCGAGCTCATTCGTTCGCAGCGGTTGGTTGCGGCCGCGGAAACGTCCATCGGACGCCGGCTTACAGGCTGACGCTGAACTGCAGGTAGGCGTTAAAAGGATTCGGCAGCACGAAAGCGTTCGTGTCGGCGTAACCGGGCGTGTACGACTGCGCGAACGCCGGGTTGAGCGACACGCCGTTGGCTCCCCGGTCGTTCGGCGAGACGCCGTTATAGAAGTTCGAAACGTAGTAGAAGTTGTCCACGTACCCGCACGTATAGCCGTTCGGTGGAAACTGTTTGGTCCAGGGCTCCGATGATCCGCCGAAGCAGGCGTTGACCAAGTTGGCCAACAGCAGGTTCGCCTTCACCCGTGCGCTCAACTCGTAGCCGACCTGGAGGCTGAAGTTGAGCTGGCTCGGCTGCCGGAACGCTCCGAAGGAATCGAAGCCGCCGGTTTGCGGATTTGGAATGAAGAGTTCGCCCGCGGACGTCCCGTTTTGCGTGGCCGCCAGACCGCAGGTGGTGTAGTCGGCCTGGAGGGGATTCTTGACGTGGATCGGCGAGTTGATGAAGCCCGCCGAATTGCTCGTGCACGTGCGAGGGTCGATGCCGAGAACGTCGGCCGGATTGCCGTAGAGCGAGCCTTCGTTAAACGTCACGGCGGGCGTCATGTTGAACCGATTGTGCCGGTAGTTGACGAGCACGCTCAAAACGTTGGGCGAGAGATAGGCGTAATCGAGGCCGACGGGATACCAGCCGTCGCGCGCCAGTAGCGGCTGAGACGACATCGCGTAGTACGGATTCCAAATCGGCGGATTATACTTCGGGTTGAGCTGCGTGCACTTCGGATCCGGGAAGACGTTGCCGGTCTTGTTGTTTTCGTAGCACTGGGAGCCTCCCCCAGCCTTCGTGAGCCCATTGAAGTTCGCGATGTCCTGGTTGTAGGGATCGATCGGGTTAATTGAAGTACCCGGGTAGCTATTCCAGCGCTCGGCGGCGTTCGTATAGGTGTAGGAGATCAAGAACGAGAGGCCGTTCTTACTGAAGTCGCCCTTCGTGAACTCGACTTCGAAGCCGTCGACGCGCTCTACGCCTGAGTTGAGGCCGCCGCTGAGTCCAAACGGCAGCGCGATGCTGTAGACCTGATTGGTCGCGTAACGGTAGTACGGCGTAACCTTGATGGACATGTCCGTACCTTTGAATCGCCGCTCGTACGAGGCGTCGTAATTATCCGAGTACTGCACCTCTGCGTTGTGCAGCGGAGTCGTGTAGCCATACTGCCAGAAGGCTTGAAAGAGGTCGTAGGCCAGATTGTTGTCCTTGGCGTTGTATTGAACTTGGTACGTCTCCGGCTCTTGCGCGTACCGGCCGGCGGATAGGCGCAGCACGGTATCGGGATTGAGCGTGTACGTGAGCCCCAACTGCGGCGTGAATGCGTAATCGGCCGCCGACGGCGGATAGCTATTGCTTAGGAGCGCGTGCCCGTCCTTACCGTCCGGATGGACCGTCTGCACCGGGTGCGCCGGAACCGAGTTGTCAACCGGGCAGTTGAATCCGACGAACGGAATAGGCGGCTTGCCGCTCGCCGGCGGCGTTGGGATGAAGTACGGCGCCAGGGTCACGGGGTTGTAACAAAACTCATTTTGACCGGCTAAGAACCAAAAGTTTTGACCGTTGTTCGACGTGTTGGCGAGGTTGTATTCGTAGATTTCGTCGCGAAGGCCGATATTGACGTTGAGTCGATCGGTCGGAGTCCACAGGTCCTGCAGCGCAATGGCCGTGAAGTTCGGTTCGACCGTGTTGAGAAAGCCCGAGTTGCCCGTATACGTGACCTGCCAGCTTGCGCCGGGAACTGTCGGACCCGGCTCGGGATCGCTGAACGCGCCGCTCGTCAGCGCGCTGTTGCAGGGAGCGGGTTGCCCTTGCTGATAGACCTCACCGCCCTTGTATACGCTACCGGTATAGTAGGCAAAGCACTCTTTGCCGTTGGTAAGATTTGTGGCGGACGTGCTGAGGAAGTTGTTGAAATTATCGTTGTTGTAGCGGTTTGTAGTGGCCGTGGTGTAGTTGGTATCAAACGTGAGGAGATGCTGTGAACTGAGCTGATCCGCGAAGGTGAAAGCCAGACCGCGCGTATGCGACTCAAGCTCGTAGTCGTAGCTGAGCGCGCCGAACCCAAAGAACGGCGTGCCGTAGCTCAGCGCGCTGGTTTGGAGCCAATCCGAATAGAACCCGTAGCCATATATCCTAAAGTAGGCGTTCGAGCCCATGTTGTGCTGGTACTGAAGCTTGAAAATCGAAGCGTTGTTCCAAAACGAGTCGCGATTGTCGGGCGGAACGGCGGAGTAGGTCCCCGTCGGGCATTCGCCGGCGATGTGGATGTAGTAATAATCACCGTACGGGTCGACGTTGGCGCAACGGTTTCCCGGAGAGCTCGGCGCGAAGTACGGAACGGGTGAAATGCCCGAGGCGCTCTGCCCAAAATGCGTTCCGCTGGGCCAGGTGACGAAGTCGGGCCAGACTTCTGGCACTGAAAGGCCGCGCTCGTACTGACTCAGCTCGGTGATGACGTTAGGCCCCAGGTCGTTCTGCGAGCTGTAGAACTGCGTCTGCAGCGCGACGACGTTGTACAGCACTTGAATGTCGTCGCGGCCGGCGTCGTGCCGGTGCGGGATTCCGATGTGAAGATTGACGACGCTTTCGCGATCCGCCAGGTTTGAGACGCCGTACGCCGAGTATGCCGGAGTGATCGTTTGGTAGCAGCCGGGGTCGTTCGCCGTATGGTATTTGTTCAGCGTGTTGACGGGCAGCGGCACGTAGCCGTGCTGTCCCGGATTGAGACCGAACGGGTTCCAGATCGGGGAAGGATTCGGGCCGTCGTAGTAGCCGGTTCCACTCGGCGGGTTATAACCGCACGTTGGGTAGACGCCTGCGAAGTAAAGATTGGCCGTGTTGAACGCGATCGCCGGATAGCCCCAGACGTCGCCGAGATTCGAGCCGTTGAATTGGTCGAGGTAGCGGTAATCCTGGTTGTAACCGCCGATGCCGACGTAGTAGGAGAAGAGCCGGTCGGGGGTTGCACCGCCCACTTCGACCTGCAGGCTGTGATAGTAGGTCGGCGTTCCGATGCCGCCGCTCACCGTCGCGTAGCCCGGATAGGTGCCGGTCTTGATGACCTGATTGATGAATCCGGCAAGTCCGCTCGTGCTTTCGCCTGCCGTTCCGCCGCCGGCGTAGACCTGCAGCTCTTGCTGGCCGAGCGAGCCGGCCGTGCTGCCGGGATAGTTGTCGAACGAACGGTTCACCGGAACGCCGTCGAACTCGTACCCGATCTGATCGAAGTTGCCGCCGCGAATGTAAACCGTTTCGTTCCAGCCCTGCTGGTTGGGCGGTACGAAGACGCCGGGAACCGCGCCGATCGCCGAATAGGCGTTGTTCAAGTTCCCGCCGCCCCCGATTCCGGCAGCGGCCTGTGCCACCGTCGAGTTAACCGAGTAGATGTCGCTGGTCGTGCCGGGCTTGACGACGTCCATCGAGGATCGAGCCGTGACGTGCGCGATCGTCTGTAACGAAGGCGCGAGCGTGACGCGAATCGTCTGAACCTGGTCGGCGAAGACCGAGAGCCCGGTGAGCGTGGACGTCTCGAAGCCCGGCTTAGAAGCCGTCAACGTGTACGTATCCGGCGCGAGCGAAAGCATGGAGAAGCGGCCCGATGCGTCGGTCGTAATCGTGACGCTCTGGGACGGACTGATTGCGACGACCCGCGCGCCGGCGATCGGCGTTCCGTTGCCGCTCGCGACGATCCCGGTCAGTGAACCGGTCGTGCCGGCCTGCGCGCGCGGAATGGAAAAAGCGCAAGCGATGGCGAGCGCAAGAACGAAGAGCGACCACCTCGGCAGCCACAGCCCGTACATGCGTCGCGGTCTTTCGCCGCAGAGCGAGAGAGGTCTTGTCCTCATCCGCAAGAATTCTGCCAAGGTTATGAGCGTGGTCGAGGGAGCTCGCGTCGTTCGGGCGCCGCGCGGCACCGAGCGGAGCTGCTTGGGTTGGCCGCAAGAAGCCGCGCTGCGGATGCTGATGAACAACCTCGATCCTGAGGTTGCCGAACGCCCCGACGATCTCGTCGTCTACGGCGGTAACGGGCGCGCGGCGCGCTCTTGGCCGGATTTCGATAAGATCGTCCGCACCCTTCGCCGGCTCGAGAACGACCAAACGATGCTCGTGCAGAGCGGCAAGCCGGTCGCGGTCTTTCGGACGCATGCGCGCGCGCCGCGCGTGCTCATCGCCAACGCCAATCTGGTTCCGAAATGGGCCGATTGGACCGTCTTTCGCCAACTCGAGGCGCAGGGTCTCACGATGTACGGCCAGATGACGGCCGGTTCGTGGATCTACATCGGGTCGCAAGGCATCGTTCAAGGAACCTACGAGACGTTTGCCGAGCTCGCGCGCCGGCATTTCGCCGGCTCGCTGACCGGCCGCCTAACGTTGACGGCCGGCGTCGGCGGAATGGGCGGCGCGCAGCCGCTGGCGATTACGATGAACGGCGGGATCTGTTTGATCGTCGACGTCGATCGCGCGCGCCTGGAGCGTCGCCGCGACGTGCGGTACCTCGATCGGGTGGCCGAGTCGCGCGATTCGGCACTGCGACAAGTCGACGAGGCGCGCAAATCGGGCGAAGCGGTCTCGATTGGATACGAGGGGAATGCGGCCGAAGAGTTCCCGCGGCTCTACGAGCTTGGCTTACGGCCGGATGCGGTAACGGATCAGACGTCGGCGCACGATCTGCTCGACGGATACGTTCCAGCCGGGCTCACGCTTGCCGAGGCGGCCGAGCTTCGCAAGCGCGATCCGGACGAGTATCAACGCCGGGCGCTGCAGGGCTGCGCGGAGCAGGTGCGCGCGATGGTGCGGTATCTCGACGCGGGCGCGATCGTCTTCGATTACGGCAACAACATTCGCGCCCAAGCCCAGCTCGCGGGATTCGAGCGCGCCTTTGACTTCCCGGGCTTCGTGCCCGCCTTCATTCGACCGCTCTTCTGCCGCGGTTCGGGTCCCTTTCGCTTTGCGGCGCTCTCCGGCGATCCGGCGGACATCGCGACATGCGACGAAACGCTGCTCAAACTCTTCGAAGACGACGAGTCGCTGACGCGCTGGATACAAATGGCGCGCGAGCGCATCGCCTTCCAAGGGTTGCCCGCTCGCATCTGCTGGCTTCCCTACGGGAGCCGCGCAAGGGCGGGCCTCGCATTCAACGAGCTCGTGCGCAGCGGCAAAGTCAAGGCGCCGATCGTCATCGGTCGCGATCACCTCGACACCGGCAGCGTCGCATCGCCATATCGCGAGACGGAGGCGATGAAGGATGGAAGCGACGCGATTGCCGATTGGCCGATCCTCAACGCACTGCTGAACACCGCCGCCGGCGCTCACTGGGTGAGTTTCCACCACGGCGGCGGCGTCGGCATCGGTTACAGCCTGCACGCCGGAATGGTCGTGGTGGCCGATGGAAGCGACGAAGCCCGGGAGCGACTTGGGTGCGTTCTCACGACCGATCCAGGGCTCGGCGTCGTGCGCCATGCCGACGCCGGCTACGAACTCGCAATCGAAACGGCAGACACAGAAGGACTCGATTGGCGTCTCTGATCGTCCGCGCGAAGACGATCATTACGTGTGACACACAGGCCCCGCAATGCGGCATCGACTTCGATGCACTCGGCCGCATCGACGGCGGAGCGATGCTCGTCGAAGACGGCGTCATCAAAGCGATCGGATCCCCTGCTGCTTGTCGTGCTTCGACTTCGCTCAGCATGACAAGCAGCAGCAGCGAGCTCGACTTTTCAAACCACGTCGTCTTCCCGGGATTCGTCGACGCGCACGCGCACCCGCTCTTTGCCGGCGATCGCGAGCCGGACTTCGCCGCGCGGCTACGGGGCGAGCCGCCGCCGCAGGGCATGCGCTACACGATCGAACGCACGCGCGAGGCGCTGCTCGACCCCGGGGCGTTTTACGAAAACACGCTTCGTCCGCGGTTGCGCGCGATGCTCGCGCACGGCACCACGACCCTCGAGACAAAAACGGGCTACGCGCTGCATCGCCCCGGAGAGATGGCACTGCTCGACATCGTTGCGGGGCATCGCGGTGATCCCGACGTGCCACGTCTCGTAGCAACCTTTCTCGGGGCGCACGCGCTGCCGCCCGAGTTTGCCTTCGAACGCGAGGACGGCTTCATCGACTATCTTATCGA
>JBAPZS010000322.1:0-4830 GCA_049285355.1 Candidatus Cybelea sp.
GTAATCTCGGATGACTCGGCGCCGATCGTGCGCACGTGCTCGGGCAGCGGCGGCAGGGCGTACGACGAGCCGGCGAGGATTGCGCGCCGCGTATTCTCCGCTGGGGTAAACTCCTTGCTTGCCGCGACGACGATCTCACCCTTAACGAGAATCATGTTCCCAAATCGAGGAACGAGCTCGAGATACAGATCGAGCTCGTCGCCGACTCCGAAGCGCGAACGTGTCGCGAAGCGCAGCCGGAGCAACCGGTCATGTCGCCGCGACGAGACCTCGATAAGCGCCATACCTTTTAGCGAGCGAGCCAACGCGCGAACGAAGCCCGGCTCCTCGTTGACACCCAGCTCGCTGTGCTCCACCGTCACCATCGGAGGCGAAGAGAAGAGGTCGATTACCACGAGCATCTGCTTACCGCGATGGCGCACGAGCAGCGCGGTCCGCCCATCGGGAAGCATGCCGGCATCCTGAACGCGTGCGCCGCGCAGGCGTTCGGAGAGTTCGCGCGCGAGCCGCCCGATAAGGACCCAGTCGGTTAGCATCAAACCTTCCCCGTCGTGACCACGCGAATCGGCCTCGTTCTGTCGGCACTCGTTCTAGCGGCCTGCAGCGGCGCCTCGCCCGCGCCGAAGGGTTGGACGTTGGCCGCCGGTTCGACCAACACATGGGCGCGCGGCAGCGGTGCCGCCCGGCAACAGTATTCATACGTCCGCGAAGCGTACTCCGGCAGCCTGACGGATCTGGCGTCGCAGGTCACAGTGGACGTGCTGACCCGCTATTCCGGCGCTAAGCTGCAGGGCAGCGTGCCGTTCGGGCCCTGTCCGGGTCTGGCCGGCGACGCCAGGTTTTCGCTCCGAGGCGCGAGGCGGCTCGAGGTGGGCTTCGCGGTTCACGACACGGCCGCCGTGCGGACCGCCTACCTTCGTCCGGCGGCGACGCAGGCGGACCCAAACGTGACCGCTGCGATGCAATACGTGCTCTGCTGACCCCGTTGAGCACGGGACCGGGGCTGCTTTTCATCGTCTCCGGACCGTCGGGGGCGGGCAAGGATACCCTCGTCGAGGGCCTGCTTGAGCGCCGGCCGGCGCTGCGCTACTCGGTTTCGGCGACTACCCGACCCCGGCGGCCTGAGGAACGGGACGGCGAGCACTACTTTTTCGTTGCATTGCAGGAGTTCGAACGGCTACGCGACGAGGGACGCCTGCTCGAGTGGCGCGAGTACAACGGCAACCTTTATGGGACCCCGCGCGATTACATCCAGCACAGTCTGACCGAGGGCTACGATGTTATTATGAAGCCCGAGGTCAACGGCGCCCTCGCCGTTCGAGCGGCATTCTTGGACTCGGTGCTGATCTTCGTCGTTCCGGATCGCTTCTCGAATCTTCGCGAGCGGCTGCTCGCTCGACGAAGCGAGACGAACGAGGAGATCGCGCGGCGGCTAGAAATCGCGACCCGTGAGATGAAGTTCATCCGCGAGTTCGACTACATCGTCGTCAACGAACAAGGCCGGCCCGAACAGGCCGTCGAGGACCTAGAGGCCATCCTGCGGGCGGAGCGCTTTCGCATCCACCGCTATCCCGACGACTCGATTCGAAGCGTCGAGTCGTCATAGCTAGTTGCAACGTACGAAAGGAATCATGAAGAAATCCGTATTCGGGGATCTCGACGCGCTCTTAAAGCGCGCGGACTCGAAGTTCAGCCTAGTTAACATCGTCACTAAGCGCGCTCGTCAGTTAAACAACTGGATCCGAGTCCAGCAACTTCCGGTGACGGAGCGGCGGGAATACTTCGCCAGCGAGCCGCTGGTCGATCGCGAAACCGTCAATCCGAACAAACCAGTCTCGATTGCGATCGACGAAATCGCAGAGGGCAAGATCGGCTATCGCCGGACCCGTGAAGGGATAAAATAGAGGTTCTCTAGACATGTGCGGCATCGTAGGATACATCGGCCGGCGCGACAGCGTTCCAATCATCCTGGACGCGCTGCGGCGACTCGAATACCGAGGCTACGATAGCGCCGGCATCGCCGTTATCGACGACGCCGGACGGCTCGCCGGAACGAAGGCCGAAGGAAAGCTCTCGCGGCTTGCGGAGCGTCTGAACAACGGCGAGACGCTCTCGGGCGTCGTCGGCATCGGCCATACCCGCTGGGCGACCCACGGAGTGCCGTCCGATGCTAACGCCCATCCGCACTTGGATTGCGCCGCGCGGATTGCCGTCGTTCACAACGGCATCATTGAGAACTACGCCGCGCTTCGCGCTCGACTCATCGAACTCGGGCACGTCTTCACGAGCCAGACGGATACCGAGGTGCTGGCCCACCTCATCGAGCTCCACTACGACGGCGACCTTGCGGAGGCCGTGCGGCGTACCGTGCATGAGGTCCGCGGGGCCTATGCGCTCGGCGTGATCTG
This sequence comes from Candidatus Cybelea sp., assembly GCA_049285355.1. Lineage (GTDB taxonomy): Bacteria > Vulcanimicrobiota > Vulcanimicrobiia > Vulcanimicrobiales > Vulcanimicrobiaceae > Cybelea. The sequence continues at coordinate 2,409 of JBAPZS010000322.1, forward strand.
CAGCGACGATCCGGAGCACCTCGTCTTTGCACGCAACGGAGCGAGCCCACTGATCCTCGGGATCGGCGAGGGCGAGATGTACGTAGCCTCGGATACACCGGCGATTCTGCCCTACACGCGGCGGGAGATCATCTTGCAAGAGGGTGAGATCGCCGTCGTGGGACGCGATGGCGTTAGCCTGACGGACTATGCGGGATCCAGCGTCGAGCGCGAGCCGATCCAGATCACCTGGGACGCCGGTTCTGCCGAGAAGACCGGCTTCAAGCATTTTATGCTCAAGGAGATCTTCGAGCAGCCGCAAGTTATCAAAGAGACGTTGAGCGGCCGGGTCGACGAATTGGGCGACGTGCACCTTGGTAGCGAGCTGGGACCGTTGACTGCACAGCGGCTCGAACGGCTCAACAAGATTGCGATCACCGGCTGCGGCACCGCTTATCATGCCGGACTCGTCGGGATGTATCTGCTGCGCTCGCTGGTGCATTTACCGGTCGAGATGGAGCTCGCGAGCGAGTTTCGCTACGGGGATCCGGTCATCGATCCGACCACGTTGGTCATTGCGATGTCGCAATCCGGCGAGACTGCGGACACGATCGAGGCGGTCCGCATTGCAAAAGCGTCGGGCTGCGACGTCCTGGGCATCTGCAACGTGCTCGGCTCGCATCTCACCCGGCTGAGCGATGCGCTGCTGTATACCCGCGGTGGTCCGGAGATCGGTGTGGCCGCGACCAAAACCTATGTGTCGCAAGTAATCGCGATGACGCTCTTCGCGCTCTATCTCGCGCGCCTGCGTGGAACGGCCGACGAGGATCGCTTGCGAGCGGTCGCCGAGGGGACGCGCCTGCTGCCGGCCGCGGTCGACGTCGTCCTAAACACCTCCGAGCAAATTCGACGGGTGGCGCGCAAAATTCGAAGAGCCCAAAGCGTGCTCTTCATCGGCCGCTACGTCAACTTTCCAACCGCGCTCGAGGGTGCGTTAAAGCTGAAGGAGATCTCGTACATTCACGCTGAGGGGTATCCGGCGGGCGAGATGAAGCACGGTCCGATCGCGTTGCTCGATTCAACCGTGCCGGTGGTCGGCATCATGACCGAGGGTCGGGTGCGGGAGAAGATGTTCTCGAATCTCATGGAGTGTGCCGCGCGCGAGGCGCCCGTGATCGTCGTTGCCAATCACGGCGACGAAGAGGCGCGCAGCGTTGCCGACCACGTGTTTTGGGTGCCCAAGGTGGACGAGCTCCTCTCGCCCGTCGTCAACGCAATTCCCTTACAACTGCTGGCGTATCATATCGCGGACATCGAGGGAAAAGACGTCGACCAGCCGCGCAATCTGGCCAAGACCGTCACCGTCGAGTAATGCTTCGCGCCGACGGAAGAGAGCCCAGCGAGCTCCGCCCCGTCTCCATCGAGCCCGGCTTTCTAAAATACGCCGAAGGGAGCGCGCTAATCACGCTGGGGAACACGCGCGTGCTCTGCGCCGCCTCGGTTGAGGATCGCGTTCCAGCCTGGATGAAGGGGCGAGGTGTCGGTTGGGTGACCGCCGAGTATGCCATGCTGCCGCGCGCGACGCAGGAGCGCACCCAGCGCGAGGCCACGAAGGGACGGCTGGGGGGTCGCACCCATGAGATCCAGCGCATCATCGGGCGGGCGCTTCGGGCCGTCACCGATACGGCAAAGCTCGGCGAGCGGACGATTTGGATCGACTGCGACGTGATTCAGGCCGACGGCGGCACGCGAACCGCAGCCGTGACCGGCGCGTACGTCGCGCTCGAGCTGGCGCTTCGCACGCGCTACGACCCGAAGGATCGTGCTCATTGGCCGCTGCCGGCAATGGTTGCGGCGATCAGCGTGGGAATCGTCGGAGGACGCCCGCTGCTCGATCTGGCCTACGACGAGGATAGTCAGGCGCTGGTGGATATGAACGTCTTCATGACCGACGTTGGGAGATTCGTCGAACTGCAAGGCACCGCGGAGGCGGCACCCTTCGACCGTCGCGAGCTCGAGGCGCTCTTGGCTCTCGCCGAGGGCGGCATTCGCCGGCTCTTTGACGTGCAGCGTGCGGCGTTACACGCGCCCTCGATTCATGCCGGTTGATCCCGCGCTGCGGGACCTGGTCGCGCGCATCGGCGCCTTCCACATCACGGATCGCAGGCTGAAGAGCGCGCAACACGCCATCGAAGCGGCCATCGAGAGCGGCGCGGTCGACGAGAGCATCCGCCAGGCCTATCGTTCGGCGGCGCTGCGCTACTTCGAAGGCTTCGACCGCGAAGCGCGCGCGCATCTGCGCGACGTGGACCGGCGCCTGGAGCGGGTCAATCAAATCGCATTCAATCTGGGGGCCGAGCGCGGCGTTGCCGTCAAGCGCATCGAGGGGACGCAGGCCGTACTCCTCGCGCTGACCGAGCCGGAAAGCTCGCCGACGTGAGGC
>JBAPZS010000323.1:0-2875 GCA_049285355.1 Candidatus Cybelea sp.
CGTGCCTCCGACCGACTCGGCGCTCGACGTGCTTGTGGGTGCGCCCGGCGAGCCCGGGAGCGCCGGTTCGTTGTACGATGCGTTTCCGAAGGTCGAAGTAAACGGCGAGGAGGCGAAGACCGCTAGATCGGCGACGGTCGCCGCATTACTCACGTCGCCGCGAACGTCGACCGTCGTCTCGTGATTGGGCAGGTAGGCGATGCCGCCCGGCTCCCGCGTATTGTTCTGCGAGATCGTGCTGACGATATCGTTGAGCGTCAATCCCGAGGATGCGAGCAGGTTCGGATCGACCGCAACCTCGATCGCCGGGGTTACCAACCCGCCGACGTTGACGTTCGATACGCCCTCGACTTGCTCGAGATCCGGCACGATGTTGTTGGTTACGATCGCCGATAGCTCTCCCGGGTTTAGCGAATGCGAGCTCAGCCCGAGCGTCACGATCGTCGCTTCGGCCGGGTCGAACGTCCCGACGGTCGGTGCCGGCATATCGCTGGGAAGTTCCGACTGCGCGACGAGGAGGCGGCGTTGCACTTGAACGAGGTCGGTCGTTTTGTTCGAGCTCAGCGAGAAGACCGCGCTGATCGTTGCCTGCCCCTGTTGAACCGTCGTATTGATGTGGTCGAGATCGGGCGCCCCCGCGATCGCATCTTCGATCGGGCGTACGACCGCGTCGCGAATCTCCGTCGTCGAGCCGCCCGGATAACTCGCCCGTACGCTAACCGTCGGGAAATCGATGTTTGGAAACTGCTGTTGGACGATCGTCGTCAGTGCGATCGCGCCGGCCACTCCGATGAGCGCCAGCGTGACGAACACCAGCGCGGGTCGCAGCACGAAGAGACGAGTCGGCCACATAACGAGGTTCTACGGCGCGGCGCTGGGCTGATTCGCGATCTGCTGACCGGGCGTAATGCCGAGCTGCCCGTTCGAGATCACTTTCGTCCCTTGCGTGATGCCGGTGACGACCGAGGTCTTTCCGTCGCTTCCGCGTTCTTGCACTTTGGCTTGCTTAGCGGTTCCGTCGGCAGCGACGGTCATCAGCGTAGCGTGCGAATCGTCTAAGAATGCGGTCGCCGGGACACCGATTCCGGTAACACTCGGCAGGCTGATGGTGCCGGTCACCGCCATTCCCGATTTCAAACGGAAGCCCGGATTCGAAAGGATCGCCTCGACCGTGAAGTTCGTTGAGCCGGGCGCCACCTGGCCCAGCACGGCACTCACGCGCCCGCGATACTGCCCCGCGTTGACGCCGGCGACCGCTACGGTAACCGCCGCGCCGCGCCGAATGCGAAAGACGTCCTCCGACGAAGCGTTGAGCTCCGCATAGACCGGATCGAGCTGCTGCACGGTAAAGATCGTTCGCGACCCGGGGTATTCGCCGGGATTGAGGTTACGGTTGACGACAACGCCGTCAACCGGCGACACGATCGAGGCCTTGTCGATCTGCGCTTCGATTTGATCGGCTTGTGCGTGCGCCGAGGCAGCATCGGCCTGCGCCGAGGCGACGTTGGCGGCCTGAAGCCCTTGTTGATAGTTGCCGTTGACCTTGGCGTTGAGCGTCGCGGATGAAAGCGTCGCTTGTGCGGAGAGTTCTTGCTGCTGATCGTTGCGGACTGCCGTGCGTTGCTGGTCCACTTGCTGCTGCGAAACGTAGCCGCTTTCCAACAACGCTTGGTAGCGATCGAGATTCTTCTGGTCGAGCCGCAAGGTCTGTTGGGCTTGCAGCACGGCGGCCGCTGCGTTGCGAACCTGATCGCCGCCCTGCCCGATGTTCAGCTGCGCTTGATACTGGGTCTGCGAGGCGCGTGCATCCGATGAGTCGGCGGTGCGCTGCGCGGCCGTTAGGCTGGCTCGCAGATCCGTCGTATCCAGTACCGCCAGCACCTTGCCTCGGCGCACGTACGCGCCCTGGATGACCGTCACCGAATCCGTCGGCTCCGAGAGCGAGCTCGAGATCGCGACGTTCTGATACGGCGCGATGATGCCGGCGATCTGTACCGCCGGGTGGACCGTTACGGGCGCCGCGTCCGCGGTCGGAATGCTCGCTGGGCCGGAGGGCACTTGCTGCCGGTGGTGGCGCCCGCCGGCACAGCCCGTCGATAAAAGCACGATTAGCGCGAGCGCCCCGGCAAGCCTCATCTTAGAGATGTTACCCCGACGATACCGAAGGTCGGCTGAGAGCGGCCGCCCAGCGGAACAGACCGACGGTAAGCACGACGAACGCGACTGCGCCGAGAATGGTGGCCGCGGTCGCGAAACCCTCCGGCGCCAGGCCGAACGGTTCGGCCTTTCCGGTTGAGACGATCAGGCCGGCTAGCAAAACGCCGAAGAGGCTCTCCCCTACGATTAGGCCGGAGGCGACGAGCACGCCGATCTGCTTGGCTCGTTCGTTGCCCACACGGTCCGCCCAACGGTTGTAGAGCCATCCGATGACCGCTCCGACGACGACCGGCGCCGTCGTGGAGGCGGGCAAGTAGATACCTAAACCAACTGCAAGCGGCGGCAGCGACCCGCGTTTGGTTGCGCGCAATAGCTCGTCGCACGCTACGATCAGTGCACCGATCAGCGCGCCGATACCGAGCAGTCCCCAATCGATCTGTCCGCCGATGACGCCTTTGGCAAGCGCCGAGATGAGCGTCGCTTGCGGCGCCGGGAGCGCTTGCGCGCCGGCGTGAAGCGAGGGCGCGCCGGCGAAGCCGTAACCGCGATTGAGCAGATTGAGAATCGGCGGAATAACCGAGGCTCCGATCACGACGCCTGCGACTAGCGCCACCTGCTGCTTCCATGGCGTTGCGTCCACCAGTTGCCCGGTCTTGAGATCCTGGAGATTGTCGTTCGAGATCGTCGCGACGCAGACAAGCACCGCGGTAACGAACAG
>JBAPZS010000324.1:0-6577 GCA_049285355.1 Candidatus Cybelea sp.
GCATCCATCCCAGGACCGGTGCGAGCGCGAAGCCGATCGTCGCCAAAGCCATCGCGGCGATCGCGAGCGAGGTGACGATCTTGCGTGGCAGACGATCGGAGAGCAAACCGAGATAGAGGCTGGATAGTACGGCACCGACGATCGTCGAGAATGCATAGAGCGCCGTTCCTGCCGACGCATTGCCGACGTGCTGCACGTCGCGCACGAAGAACAAGACGAACGTCTGCAGCATCGTCAGCCCGAAGAATACGAGCGCTCGCGCGGCGAAGACGACGAAGAAGTCGTGCCAATCGCGCACGTGCGCGTGTTCTTCCGCATCGTAGGTCCCGTCGCCGATCGCCAATAGCGAGAGTCCGCCCGCGGCCATGACGATGGCGGTCGCCATAAACGTCAACGACGGGTCGGGCATTACGCCCGCGATTGCAAAGCCGACGACGCTTCCCACAAGCGTGGCGGCGCCCCGTATTCCCGAGGCAACTCCCCAGCGGCGGCGGGGCACCGATTCGGGGAGCAGCACCTGGTAAGCGCTCAGGGCGACGTTTGCGCCGAGCGTCGCGACGATCAGCAGCACGGCAAACCACACCAGCGTGTGCGCGTACGCGAGCGCCGTCAATGCGACGACGTCGATTGCAACGCCGACGCCGACGAAGGCGCGGCGCGAGCCGCCGCGGCGTCTCAGCGCGTCGGAGAGCCATCCCGAAAAGGGCGGCACGAGCGCCGTTGCGAGCGCGACGACGCTGGCGAGCACCGAGAGCACGACTACGTGATTCTCGGGCGCCAACCGAATCGTCGTCGCGGGCACCGCAATCGCCATCAAGGCGGTATCTTGAACGGTCAGCGGTATCCAGAGCGCGTTGAGCGTGATCCAGCCGCCGATCTCGCGCAGATTCGTCGTCGAGATGCGCACGAAGTTTACGGGAGCCCTGCCGCTATTGTTTGACGGCGTCGATCAGTACGATTCCGCGACCCCCAAAGTCACGCAACTCGTCAAGGGCGGCGACCGCGGCGCCGATCGGCGTATCCGGATTGGTAGCCTCGGTGAGCGAGAATCCGGTCGCGCGCTTCACCTGCAGGTCCACCGGGTCGCGCAATGATTTTGGAACGTACTTGAACCGTCCGATGAGTGCAAGCATCGAGCCGGCCTTTTGATCGAGCATCTGGGGATCGACCGCCATGACGACCACGCCGTGACGCTTACCGTTGTCCATCTTGGTAAAGGCTTGAAAATCGAAGCCGAGCTCGCGCGTATGCGTGCGTACCGTATCGATGGTGTTTCCGGTAACTGCGATCGTGTAGTCGGCCGGGGGATGTGCGGTAAGATCGCCAAGCCAGGCCTCGAGCGCCGGCATCAGGGCCTGCGTTCCCGCAACGACGTCATGCCCGTCGTAGGTGCCCGCTCCTTGCGCGAAGATGGTACGGTCCGTGGCTCCGGGCTGGGCGACGATCGTACGATGCCACGAGTGCGACGAAAGGACGTCCGCGCCGGCAAAGAGCGGAAATGCGATTGGATCGGTTGTGCCGGAGGGGGCGCCTGCCGAGCCGTGACTGCCGCTCGAGCAGGCAGTCAGCACGGCGGCAAGCACGGCGAGCCACGAACGCTTCATATCGTCAAGGCGGTTCGAGGAGAAGCCCATCGCCCCCCGTAAGCCCTCGCACCGTGCCGCTTTCCTACGGGTCCTATTTAAAGCTCGACGAGCTCCTGGAGTTGCAGCGGCCACTCTCGCGCCCGCCGCATCACGACGAGATGCTCTTCATCATCATCCATCAGGTCTACGAGTTGTGGTTCAAGCAGCTATTGCACGAGTTGGATGCGACCATGCTCGCACTCGATCGCGACGACCTTCTACGCGTTACCAAGCAGCTTCATCGCGTCCATACGATTCAACGGCTGCTCGAACAACAAGTCGACATCCTCGAAACGATGACGCCTCAAGAGTTCAACCAGTTTCGCGACAACCTCAATCCGGCTAGCGGTTTCCAATCGGTGCAGTTTCGGGAGCTGGAGTTCGTCTGCGGTCTCCGCCGGACGGACGTGCTGAAATGGATCGAGCTGGACGAGACTCAGCGCGCCCGGCTCGAGCGTCGCGCCGAGGCTCCGTCGCTCTACGATCGCGTGAAAGAGCTGCTGCGGCGGCGCGGCTTTGCCGTGGATTCCTCGGAGCAGCTCATCGAGAGCTACCGGCAAATTTACTCGAACGAGGCCGCTTACTACGATCTCTACCTCTTGCTCGAAGCGCTCATCGAGTTCGACGAGCGCTTTCTGCTGTGGCGCGGCCGCCACGTGCGGATGGTCGAGCGAATGATCGGCCAACGCACGGGCACGGGCGGTTCGCCGGGGGCGGCCTACCTCGAGGGCACGCTGCGCTATCGCTTCTTTCCCGAACTCTGGGAGGTGCGCACCTATCTCGGTGAGGGGAGCTACGCGTGACGAACTGGCGCGAGCAGTTTCCGATCCTCGAAAACTCCACGTACCTCGTCAGTCATTCGATGGGCGCCGCGCCGGTGCGCGCGCGGGCCGCGCTCGAAGCGTATTGGGACGAATGGGCAAGCGACGGACCCGAGGCGTGGGAACGATGGCTGCCGCGTATCGGCGAGATCGCCGACGGCATCGGCGCGATCGTCGGCGCCGGACCGGGCTCAATCTTCCTCGGGCCGAACGTCTCGGTACTGCAGGCCGCGGTTGCGAGCTGTATCGACTTTAGCCGCGACCGCAACGAGGTCGTTTACGAGTCGCTGCAGTTCCCTTCCATCACCTATGTCTGGCGCGAATGGGAACGATACGGCGCCGTCAATCGCGTCGTCCCCTCCGATGACGGCCGCACCGTTCCGACGGAGCGAATCATCGGAGCGATTACCGAGAAGACGGCGCTCGCCGTCATCTCGCACGCGTATTACGTCTCGGGTGCGCTCGCCGACGTCCTAACCATCCAGGACCACTGCCGCCACGTCGGCGCGCTGCTCTGCGTGGACGCCTACCAGACGACCGGGATCGTTCCGTACGACGTGCGAGAGTGGGACCTGGACCTCGTTACCGGGGGATCGCACAAATGGCTCTGCGGCGGTCCAGGCTGCGGATGGATCTATGTAAAGCCGTCGTTGGGCTCGGAACTGCGACCAGCAATCACGGGCTGGATGGCCCACGAGCGCCCGTTCGCTTTTGAAGCGGCGCCTATCGTTTACTCTTCCACTACGTACAGTCTGGGCCACGGAACACCCACCATCCCGGGATATGCCGTCGCGGCGCCGGGGCACGACCTAATCCGAGAGGTCGGCGTGCCGCAGATTCGCGCGCACAACCGGCGCCTCACCGAGCGAATCGCGGCGATGTCGCTCGATCGAGGGCTTCGCGTAAACACGCCGCTCGAGCCGGAGCGCCGAACCGGCTGGATCGGCATCGACTTCGAGGGCGCAGAGGAGGCCTGTCGCCGGCTCGCCGCCCGGCGCGTCTTCGTCGATTACCGCCCGAACTGCGGCATACGCGTCGGCCCGCATTTCTACACCGGCGACGACGACATCGAGGCGTTCTTCGCTGCCTTAGACGCAATACGGCGATAGGCGGGTTTTCGGCCGAAGTTGGTCCAACGGGCGCGGTATGGCGTTCGCCGAGGGATTCATCTCGGAGCTGGTCGGCCGCCGCGCGACCGTCAACGAGCTTCCGATCGGAAAGGTCACCGACTTTTTAGTCGGCAAGCCGGATGCCGTCTTTCCACAGATCGATGGGCTCGTCATCAAGACGGCACAGGGACTGCGGTTCGCACCGATCGAGACCGTCGTCGACGTTGACCGCGAGGGCAACGTTGCACTGACGCTTGCGCCGAAAGAGCCGGCGCCCCCCGAGCGCGAGGAGCTCTACCTCGTCGCCGATCTCTTAGACAAACAGATCGTTGACGTAGACGGCCGCAAGGTCGTGCGCATCAACGACATCGAGCTCGCCAACGCGGGGGGACAGCTGCGCGTCGTTGCCGCCGACGTCGGCGTTGCCGGATTGCTACGGCGGCTGGGCCTGCGATCGTTCGGGCGGCGATGGCTCTCGCGCATCGGCAACGTGCCGCGTTCGATGATCGCGTGGTCGTCCGTCGCTCCGATTCGCGAAGTAAACCCGTCGCACGTCAGCCTTTCGGTTAAGGAGAATCGCCTCGCGCGGCTGCATCCATCCGAGCTCGCCGAGATCATCGGCGACCTTTCGGCGCGAGAAGCCGCGGCAGTCGTCGGGCAACTCGACGATGAGACCGCCGCCGATGCCTTCGAGCACCTCGATCCGGATACGCGCAAGAACCTCATCGAGGATATCGGCACGGAACGCGCGGCCGACATCATCGAAGAGATGGACGCCGACGACGCAGCCGACCTGCTTGCCGAGCTCCCGGAGGAGCAGCAATCGGAGCTGCTCGCCGAGATGAATGCATACACGGCCGGCGAGCTGCGCGCACTGGTAAAGTATCCGGAAGACAGCGCCGGCGGCCTGATGACGACCGACTACGTCTGGATCTATCCGCATCGCACGACTGAGGCGACGATTCGAAAGATCCGCGAGATCGCGCCGGTCTCAGAGTTCATTTACTACTTATATGTGTTGGATAAGGACGACCATCTGCTTGGCGCGCTCTCGTTGCGGGCGTTGTTGCTCGCGCTGCCGACCGCCTTCATCGAGCGCATCATGGAGGCCGACCTCGTCACGGTCGCGCCGGACACGCCCGCAGTAGACGTCGCCTCCACGATTGCAAAGTACGACTTGTTGGCGGTGCCGGTGGTCGACGACGCCGGCAAGATGCTCGGAATCGTGACGGTCGACGACGCCATCGACGCTATCATGCCCGACGACGTCGCAAAGAAGCTGCCGCGCTTGCGGGCGCGGCATCATCCGCACGCCGCCGCGCCGTGAGGCCGGAAGAGATCGTCGATTTCGTCGAGGCCCTCGCACGCATCACGGCATCCGGCGGGGGTCCCAAGGCGCTGGCCGCACATCTGGCGCGCACCGCGGGCGGCGGAGTCCTCCTCGAGGATGCGCAGTGGCGTCATTTGGCGGCCGCGGGATCGCAACGCATTCCGCCCAGCGCGCGCAGCGTCGTCGAGTCGGGCGCGCCGGGAAAAGTGCTGCGCGTTACCTCGGGCGATACGCATCTTGGGTGGCTCTCGCTCTTCGGCACGAACTCGGCGCCCGACGCGGAGGTGATGCTGCGGCTCACGGGAGCCGCGATCGGGGTCGAACTGGTACGCGACGCGTTCGGCTCGCGTGTAAAGAAGAGCACCTTTTGGAACGCACTACTCTCGGAGAGTCTTTCGGATCTTGCCTCGGCGCGAGAGGAAGCGGCGACGCACGGCATCGCGCTCGCGCAGCAGTACTGCGTCGTGGTGCTCGAGGCGGAGGCCGCAGCCGCAACGCCGGATGCGTTGGTTGCGACGGAGCTGCGAGCGCTGGCCGCCGACGTCTTTGCCGCGGGCGAGGCGGAACTCGGCTTTTTTCGGGAGGATCACTCGCTCTTCGTCTTCGTTCCGGCCGCGCGCGCAGTCGACGCAAACAACGCGAAGACGGCCGCAGCGCTGTTGCCGCGCACCGCGGCCCGGCGAAAGTCGCAGCTGCGAATCACCGGCGGCGTCGGCACGGTCGAGCCGCTCGCGTCGCTGTATCGCAGCGGAGCGACGGCGCGAGCCGCGTTGACGATCGGACGTCGCCTTTTCGGACCCGGGCACGTCGCCTCGTACGAGGAGCTTGGCGCCTATTCGCTGCTCTATGAAGGCGCGGACGTCGCACGCCTGCGCGCTTTTGCCGCCGAGGTTCTCGCGCCGTTGCGCGCCTACGACGAGAAGCATCAAACGGAGTTGGAGCGCACGCTGAAGCTCTACTTCGGCGTGGGACAAAACGTCAAGACCGCCTCGGAATCGCTGAACGTTCACCGTCACACCGTCTTCTATCGCTTGCGGCAGATCGCCGAGATTACCTCACGCTCGCTCGAAAACCCGCACGACCAGTTGACATTGCGGATGGCTATGGCAATCGATGACCTCCACGCCTAGCCCGCAGTGGCGCCGCCCCTCGGGCAAGCGCGAGGTCGTCAAACTAGCGCGCGAAGAAGACGTGCGCTTCGTGCGTCTCGTCTTCGCCGACGTCTTCGGCGTTAGCAAGAACGTCTCGATTCCCATCGATCAGCTCGAAGACGCGCTCGATGGGCGAGTCACCTTCGACGGCGGCTCGATCGATGGTTTCGTTCGCGGTGAGGAGTTGGATATGGTGCTACGGCCCGATCCGGCAACCTTCGCCGTTTATCCGTGGCATGCGGCGCCTCAGGGGCGAGAGGGACGTTTGATCTGCGACATCGCCATGCCGGACGGCACGCCGTTCGAAGGCTGCCCGCGAACGACGCTGCGTCGCGCGATCGAAAGCGCCGCGGTGCTTAACGGCGTGCGTATCGGGCTGGAGATCGAGTTCTATCTTTTTGAGCGTGCCTCGACCGTCACCGCCGACGTCGGTTCGTACTTCGATTTTTCCGCGAACGATCGCGGCGAGGAGGCGCGCAACGCGATCGTCGCCGCACTGCGCTCAATGGGCGTTCCGATCGCCTCGGCGCATCACGAGCAC
>JBAPZS010000325.1:0-2150 GCA_049285355.1 Candidatus Cybelea sp.
GCTGAAGGCCGTCCCGCCAAAGTTTTGTCCGCCGTACCCCGTCGTTCCGTACAATGCGCCCTTGACGTTGACAAGGCCAGCCTCGGGGGCCGCACCGTTACCGTTATATTGCTCACCGAGGAAAGCGTAAAGCGTCTTCTCGCTGCCGGTCATACTAACGCCGAACACGGTACCCGCACCGAGATAACTACTAAATTTCTGTCCGCCCCAATCTGTCGTTCCATATAAGGTGCCGTTTACGTCGAGCAAGTTTCCCATGGGGTTCGCGCCATCGCCGTATAGCCCGAAGCTGTACAGCACCTTCTCTCTGCCGGTTGTACTGATGCTGAAGACCGTCCCGTAATACTCGTTGGAGCCGCCATTCGAAGTCGTACCGTACAGTCTACCCTTCACGTCGATCAAGCTCGCAACGGGATTTGCGCCATCCGGTTCCGGGCCAAAGTTATGCAGCACCTTTTCGGTGCCATCCATCCCGATCTTAAAGGCAGTTCCTTCTCCGGTCCCGCCACTTCCCCCATACTCAGTCGTTGCGTACAGAACGCCTTTTACCGCAAGTAAGCTCGCGCTGGGATTCGCACCATCGTTACCGCCCACAAACCGGTAGAGCACGGTTTCTTTGCCGGACGGCTTGATCTTAAACACAGTGCCACAACCGCCACACGTGAAGCTGCCACCCCCGAAGGTTGTGCCGTAGAGCGTGCCGTTCACGTCTATTAAGGCCGCCTTTGGTTCCTTACCGTCAGAAGACCGCTTACCAAAACTGTAGAGCGTATTGTAACCGTAACCGCTGCTCACACGGCTTTGCGGGATCGCGCCCGGCGCGGCGATCGGTGGCTGCGATCCGCCACAACCGACAAGCATTGTAACTGCGCCGATGAATACTGCGAGGCGAAGCTGCCACGCTTTTATCTGCGCCATCTCCCGAAGATTGAACACGTCGTTACAGCTTCAACGCAAACACGGTGCCGTCGACGTACGTACCGCCCGCCGAGGTCGTACCGTACAGCGTGCCGTTTACGTCGGTCAAGCCCGCGAGTGGCGTCGCGCCATCAGAGCCGTAACCAAAACTATGGAGTACCTTTTCGGTGCCGCTAAGACTCATCTTGAAAACCGTTCCCTTGCCGTACAAACCTCCTTGTGCGGTGGTTCCGTAGAGGGTGCCATTCACGTTAAGCAATGGCGCAACGGGTCGATTTCCATCACCGCTGGAGCCAAAGTAATGCAGGTTGGTCAAGTTGCCACTTGTCGTGATGCCGAAGGCGGTACCGCCGTCGTCGTCACCGCTCTCTGCTGTCGTCCCGTACAGCAGACCGTGGACGCTGCTCAACGCCGTGGCGGGGAAGTTGCCATCGGAGCCCTCGTACACGAAGCCATACAGCACCTTTTCCGTACCGGTCGTGGTAATGCTGAACACCGTGCCGCCGCCCTCGCCAGAGAGCGTTCCGCCATCCTCTGTCGTTCCGTATAGGGTACCTTTAACATTGAGCAGGTTCGCCGCAGGGTACCCGCCGTCGCCGTATACGGAGAAGCTGTGTAGGACCTTCTCCCTGCCGCTTGTGCTCATCTTGAAAACTGTTCCATTAGATTGGTTAGCGCCGCCGTGGTAGGTGGTGCCGTAGAGCCTACCTCTTACGTCGATCAAGCTGGCAATCGGATTTGCGCCGTCATAGCGGTCGCGACTATAGTAGCCAATAAAGCGGTGCAGCACTTTTTCCCTACCTGTCGTGCTAACCCTGAATACGGTTCCGAACTGCGCTTTGCTGCCGCCGTATTCAGTCGTACCGTACAAAAGGCTATTCACCGCTAACAAGCCTGCGCTGGGATTTGCACCATCGTCGTTCTTGGTAACGGTATTAAAGCTATACAGCACGTTCTCTGAACCGCTGGTGCTGATACCGAAGACGGTTCCCGCGCCGTACTTACCGCCTCCGTACGTCGTGCCGTAAAGCGTACCGTTCACGTCTATCAACGCCGCCTTTGGCTCCGCGCCGTCAGAAGACCGCTTCCCGAAACTGTGGAGGATACTATAGCCGCTGCTGGCGCGGCCTTGCGGCATCGCAGCGCCCGGTGCAACGACCGGCGGTTGCGATCCGCCGCAAGCTGCGAGTAACGCCGCAGCAACGCAGCTGCTGATCGCGTAACGGCTAAAC
>JBAPZS010000326.1:0-5306 GCA_049285355.1 Candidatus Cybelea sp.
ACGTCGCGCCGTCCGCCGAAGGCGGCGATCGGGAGGCCGCCGCCCATGACCTTACCCAGCGCCGTGAGATCGGGCGCGACCGACGTGCGCCCCTGCGCGCCCCGCAATCCCAGCCGAAGCCACGTGATCACTTCGTCGAAGATCAAGAGCGCGCCGCAGCGTCGCGCGCGTTGCTGCAAGCATTCCAAGAACCCATCGAGCGGCTGCACCAGACCCATATTGGCAGCAACCGGCTCGACGACGATCGCGGCGAGATTGCCCGCGCTGCGTTCGAGCTGCTCGTCGACCGAGTCGAGGTCGTTGTACCGGGCGAGCAGGATGTCGTCCCGCACGCCCGCGGGGATTCCGCCACCGGACGTGCCGGCCGAAGCGCCGGCGTCGATCAGCGCCAGGTCGAAGTGGCCGTGATAGTTGCCGGCAAACTTCAGAACGACCCGGCGTCCCGTATAGGCCCGCGCGACGCGGATCGCACTCATCACGGCTTCGGTGCCGGTCGTGACGAAGCGCATCCGCTGCATAGAAGGAAGGTGGGAGCGAATGCGTTCGCCCAGTCGAAGCTCTTCTCGATGGGTCGCTCCCCAGACGAGGCCGGCGGCGGCGAGGGAATCCAGTCCGGTGGTCAACGCCGGATGCGTATGCCCGAAAAGCAGGGGGCCGTAGGCCATAACGTAGTCGACGTAGCGGCGCCCGGATTCGTCGTACGCATACGCGCCGCGGCCGGAGGCTTGCACGAACATCGGCAAGCTCGCGCCCCAACCCGAGCGTACCGGCGAGTCGCAGCCGCCGGCGAGCACCTCGAGCGCGCGCTCGATCGACCGTTGCATACTCTCGCGCGGTTCGAAGGTTCAACGGAGAAGCCATGCCCGCTTTGGAGATCGCCCCGGATACCAATATCAAGACGCTCGTCGCCGAGCTTCCGATCGCGGCCGAGGTCCTCAATGCCTTCGGTCTGGGCTGCAGCGGATGCGGCGTGAGCAAGTACGAGACGATCGAACAGGGGGCGCGAGCGCACGGCTTGCACGTCGAACCCGTCTTAGCGGCGCTGAACGAAGCGCGGCGCTCGGGCAGCGTACCCAAGATCGCCGAGGAGTCGCGCCGGCCGACGCGGTCGGCTCCAGGCGCGTTCAGCGGACGCGTCAAGATCGCGCATACGGTTCCGGTCATGTCGGGCAAGGGCGGCGTCGGAAAATCGTTGATGACGGCGCTGCTGGCAGTCGGGCTGCGCCGCAAGAATCTTCGCGTCGGCATCCTCGACGCCGATATCACCGGACCATCCATTCCCAAGCTCTTCGGTCTGCAGCAGCCGTTGCTCATCGAGCCCGACCCGGTTAAAACCTCGCCGCAAGGCCAACCGTTGCCGCTCATGTGGCCTGCCGTCTCGCGCAGCGCGATCGAGATCGTTAGCTCGAACCTGCTAACCGACCGCGAAGATACGGCGATGATCTGGCGTGGACCGATCGTCGCCAGCGTCATCCGTCAGTTCTACGAGCAGGTGCGCTGGAGCGAGCTGGATTTCTTACTGGTCGATCTCCCTCCCGGCACGTCCGACGCGCCGTTGACCGTACTGCAGTCGCTCTCAATCGATGGCGTCGTGCTCGTCACGATGCCCCAAGCCTTAGCCACGATGGTCGTTCGCAAGGCCGCCAATCTGATCCACCAATTGAAGAAGCCGGTTCTCGGCGTCATCGAAAACATGTCGTACTTCGCAGCCCCCGATACCGGCAAGCACTATGACGTCTTCGGCCCGTCGTACGCGCAGCAGGTCGCCGACCTAGCGAAAGCGCCGGTGTTCGCGCGCGTGCCGATCGACCCGGAGAAGCTTCGGCTCGCCGACGAAGGCCGCATCGAGGAGCTGGACGACCCGATCTGCGATATGCTGGCGGAAAGGCTGATCGCAGCGATCGACGCCCTTCCCCAACGCAAAGAGACGATCTCGATCGTATAATGGACGTCCGCAAGACGTTGTTGGGTGCGGGGTTAGGTTTTGCCGCCGGCTACGTTGCAAGGCGCGCCTGGGAGTCGTACGCGGAGCTGCACGCTCCCTCTCCGCCGTTTGCCAAAGATGCGGCGGCATACGCACGCATTCGAAGAAGACTCGAAGTCGTGGGCACGTTGCGAGATACCGCGGCATTCGCGGCCTTTGCATTCGGACCGCTCGGCGTGCACTTGGACCGCGCGACCGCACGCTTACCCGTCTGGCTTCGTCCGGCGTGCTATCTCGGCGCGCTCTCGATGACTTCCGCGCTTGCCGAGCTGCCTGTCTCGTTCATCGAGGCGTACGCGCTCGAGCGGCGCTTCGGACTGAGCGATCAATCCGAGCGTGACTGGTTGAGCGACTATGCAAAAGGGACGCTCATCTCGAGCGGGCTAACGGCCTTTCTTGCGATGCTCTTCGGTTTCGCGCTGCGTTGGGCGCCGCGGCGATGGCCGATGTTGGCAGGCGCCGGCGTCTTCCCGCTGTTCGTCATCGGAAACCTCATCGTGCCGGTCTACGTGCTGCCGCTCTTCAACCGATTCGAACCGGTGGCCGGGTCGCTCGAGCAGCGGCTGCGCAGATTGGCGACCCGCTTCGGCGTGGGCGACGCGGCGATTTTGCGAATGGATATGAGCCGGCAGACGCGCAAAGCGAACGCGTTCGTCGTCGGCGTCGGAAACACGCATCGCATCGTGCTCGGCGATACGCTGATCGCGGCCTTCCCCGACCCCGAGACCGAGTTCGTCGTCGCGCACGAACTGGGTCACTACGTGCATAAGGACACGTGGCGTTCGATCGGACTCGGCGAGGTGCTGGCCCTCGTGCTCTTCTTCAGCTCGAACGCGGCGATCTCGCAAGAGGACCGGGAGGCGCTGCGCGACCGGCCGCTGCTGGTCGTTCGGCTCTACGCGCTCATGCTCGTTACCACCCAAGCACTTCGTCCGCTGCTCTTCGCCTTTTCGCGGTCGCGCGAGTGGGCGGCGGACCGTTTCGCGCTCGCCGCAACCGGCGATGCGGCTGCCGGTGCCTCGGCCTTTCGCCGCCTGCGCGATCAGAATCTCGCCGACGAAGACCCGCCGTCGTGGTACGAGTTCTTCTTCTCGTCGCATCCATCGCTGCGAGCGCGCATCGCCGCCCTCGAGAACGCCACAGCGCCTTCTTAGCGCGCGCGCAACCAGCTCGCTAGATCGGTCTTTTCCGCCCCGTGCGCGCCGGTCTGCAGCTCGCGGCGAAGCTCCCCAAAGAGTCCAAACCCTTCGGCGAAAGCGTCGTGCTTGTGAATTGATTCTTCGTTGACTTGACTCGCAAAGACGAACGTGTCGTCGGCCAGATCGGCGTACATCTCGAGCGCGCGCGCTAAAATCCCGCGCACGACGTCTTCGACGAACTTCGGATTGTGATGCGCCTTGTTGACCACGAAAAACTCGTCCGGACGCTTGAGCAAGTCGTAGGTCTCGCTCGACATTGAGTTCTCGACGATCTCCACGAGATCTTCGGCACGAACGACGTCGGTCCGTGGCTCGGCAACGCCGATGAGGACGCTGCCCCGCCCGCGCTGGTTGTGCGTCGCGACCGGCAACGCATCCAGTGCGCGGCGCGCCTCGTCTTCGCTGAACCCGGCGTCGACCAGTCCGTGTAACGAGTGCTCGCGCACCATATCCTGCGCGCACGGGCAGGCCGTCATGCCCTCGGCCTCGACGCCGACTATGCACCGCGTCCCAACTTCGTCGGCATGCGCGATCCCGACGAGCGTGTAGGTCTCCTCGCCCCGTTTGCCGCTCACCGGTGTCCAGCGCTCCAACCCGAACTGCGCGCGTAAGCGTACCTCCGCTCGGACCGCGCGCTGGCTCGCAACGATCTCCCGCGCGATGGCTTCTACGAGCCGTTCGATGCGCGCCGGTCCCGACGCCTCGGCCAAAACCTCGAGCGTCGCCTCCTCGAGAATCTCCGCAAAGCGCGACATATGTACGCCGGACTTATCGGCGGCAAGGTCGGCAACCATCGAGAGCTCGCCGTTATAGACTGCAGGCCGGCCATCGATCTCCAAATGAACGATGCGTCGCACGCGAGCGACGCCGGCGCGATTGAGTGCAATCCGGACTTCGGGCTCCTCGGACTGGCGGTCGGTGTCGAAACGCAGGCCGCGCTCGCGCCGCCGCACGAGCCCGTTGGGGGTTGCGGTTAAAAGGTGCGGCGCGATCTCGGCGAGCGGAACGGCGTTGTAGGGGCGCGCGTCGAGCGAGTGCAGCAGGTTTCCGTCGTAGACCAGCAGATCGATGTCGATCGGGCGCGCCTCGAGCCGGCGCGTGCCGCGCGCGCGACCGACCGCGCGCTCGACGTCGCGCGCAAATCGCGCGAAGCTCTCTGCATCGAGCTCGGAGCTCAGTGACGCCGCAATGTTGAGGTAGGCGGGTCCATGCGCGCCGTGGGCGGCCTCGGATTCGTAAAATGCCGAAACGGCAGCGATACGCGCGTTTGCTCGCAGGCGCTGCAACGCCGCGAGGATGTTCGCCTGCCGATCCCCGAGATTCGAACCGATGCCGATGTACAGCTCGTGCACGACTCGTCCTTTCTATTCGGCTGCGCTACGGCCCGCTCGACGGCATCCAGGCCCATCTGACGGAGTTTCGACCGAATGCGGGTAACGTAGCTCAGCCATGCAACAGGCCGACATCTATCCCTATCTGCTCGATCCGAAGCTGACCACGCAAGTGTGGGGCGGCGACGAGCTGGTGCGGATCTACGGCAAGCACGGCGACCCTCAGGCGCGCCTGGGTGAGTCGTGGGAGTGCTGGGATACCGATCCCGTTCTCAACGGAGCGCTGACCGGCGATACCGTTGCCGACCTGCGCGCCCGCTTAGGAGCCCGGCTGCTCGGAGACATCGACCCGCTGCGCATCTTTCCGGTCCTTACCAAGATCATCACCGCGCACGACTGGCTCTCGGTGCAGGTCCATCCCGACGATGCGTATGCGCAGCGCGTCGAAGGTCAGCCGTTCGGAAAGACCGAGTGCTGGTACGTGATGGACGCGCAACCCGGCGCGCAAATCGTCTACGGCTGGACGCGCGACACCTCGCGCGAAGAATACCTGCGACGGGTAGCCGACGGAACGCTCGGCGAGCTCTTGCGGCATATCGACCTGAAAGCCGGCGACACGGTCTACATACCCCACGGCATCGTCCACGCGATCGGTCCCGGCGTAACGATCTTCGAAACGCAGCAAGCCTCCGATCTCACTTATCGGATGTTCGACTACAATCGCGTCGGTCTCGACGGCAAACCGCGCGAGCTCAACGTCGAAAAGGCGGCCGACGTACTGAACTACAAGGC
>JBAPZS010000327.1:0-2506 GCA_049285355.1 Candidatus Cybelea sp.
ACCGGCTGACCGTCCTTGAAGAGAATCAAACAAGGGATGCCCGAGACTTGGTATTGCCCCGCGATAGCGGGGTTCTCGTCGGTGTTGAGCTTGACGAACTTCGCCTTGCCGGTGTGCGCGGCGGCGACCTTCTCGACGATCGGCCCGAGCATGCGACACGGGCCGCACCACGGCGCCCAGAAATCCACCAGCACCGGCTGGGCGTTCTTCAGCACCTCGGAATCGAAGTTGGTTTGGCTGACTTCTGCTAATGCGCTCATGGCCTCTTTAACACTCCTACAGTTCGGTTTGTTGCGGTTCGCCGGTGATCTCGGTAATCTGCCTGGCCTGCTTTCCGAGATTCGTAATTGCGATGACCTCGTCGCCACCGCCTAGCCGCTGCAGGCGCACGCCCTTTGCATCGCGCCCGGTCTTGCGGATGTCGCGAACTTGGAGACGAATCACCTGGTTCCCCGAGGTAATCATCAAAATCTGGTCGTCGGGTGCGACGAGAATCTGGTCGACGACCTGTCCGATATCGTCACGCTGGCGCGCAAACGCCTTAACGCCTTTGCCCCCGCGCGAGGTGTGGCGATACTCCGAGATCGGCGTGCGCTTTCCGAAGGCGAGCGAGGTCACCAGCAATACCTCGCGACGCTCGTCTTCGACGACGTCCATCGCGACGATCGTGTCGCCCTCGTCGATGGACATGGCCTTAACGCCGCGCGCCTGCCGTCCCATCGGCCGAACGTCCTTCTCGTTAAAGTGCACGGCCATCCCGCGTGAGGAGGCTAGGATGATGTCGCGCGAGCCGTCGGAGAGATCGACCGCCAGCAACTCGTCGCTGGGATCGAGATTGATCGCGATCAACCCGTTGCGCCGAACGTTGGCGAACTCTTCGAGCTTCGACTTCTTGATGACGCCGCGCTTGGTCACCATCACGAGATACTTCTCGCCTTCGAAGCGGTCGATCGGAAAGACGGCCGTCACCTCTTCGCCGGGCGGAAGCGTCAGCAGGTTCACTAGGGCCGTGCCGCGCGCTTGACGCGTGGTATCGGGAATCTCGTAGCCGCGCAGCCGGTAGACTCGGCCTTTGTTCGTGAAGAAAAGCACGTGGTCGTGCGTCTTGGTCACGAAGAAGTTGCTTACCACGTCTTCGCGCTTCAAATTCGAGATGCCGGTCACGCCGCGTCCGCCACGGCTCTGCGTGCGGAACGTATCCACCGAGACACGCTTGATGTAGCCGCCGACCGTATAGGTTACGACCACGTCGATGTTCGGGGTGATCTGCTCGATCGAGATCTCGTCCTCGGCCGGCTCGATGTTCGTACGGCGCTCGTCGCCGAAGCGCTTCTTGACGTCGAGCGCTTCAGTCTTTACGATCCCGGCGATACGTCGCGGGCTGCGCAAGATCTCTTCGAGCTCGGCGATGGTCTTGATCAGCTCGGCGTACTCTTGCTCGATCTTTTGGCGCTCGAGTCCGACCAAGGTGCGCAGGCGCATGTCGACGATCGCTTGCGTCTGCAGATCGGACAGCCCGAAGCGCGCCGAGAGTCGCTCCTTCGCCTCGTCGGCCGTCTGGCTGCCGCGCACGATCCCGATTACCTCGTCGATGTTGTCGAGCGCGATCCGATAGCCTTCGAGCAGATGCGCCCGTTCCTGCGCTTTGCGAAGGTCGTAAGTCGTCCGCCGAACGATGACGTCCTTGCGGTGCGCGATAAAGTGCTCGAGCAGTTGCTTGAGGCTGAGCACTTGCGGTTCGATCGCCACCGAGCCGTCGGCGCGGGGCGCACCTACGGGCACCAGCGCCAGCATGTTGAAACCAAAACTCGCCTGCAGCGGCGTATGCTTGAAGAGCTGATTGAGCACGATCTTTGGGGTCGCGGTCCTCGCTAGCTCGATGACGACGCGCATACCTTTGCGGTTGGACTCGTCGTCCATGCGCGCGATTCCGACGATCCGCTTCTCGGCGTAGGCCTCCGAGACGGCCTCGATGATGCGACTCTTGTAAACCTGATAGGGAATCTCCGTGATGACGATCTTGTGCTTTCCGCGCTCCTCGATGATTTCGGCCTTGCCGCGGATCGCGATCGAGCCCCGGCCCGTCTTATACGCTTCGCGGATCGCCTCGTGCCCCAAGATCGTTCCGCCGGTCGGAAAATCGGGTCCCTTGACGATGTCGCAGAGGTCGTCGTCTGAGGCTTGCGGATCGTCGATCACCGCGGCGATGGCGTCGGCGATCTCGTTAAGGTTGTGCGGCGGAATGTTGGTCGCCATACCGACCGCGATGCCGCTGGAGCCGTTGATCAACAACTGCGGTAGGCGCCCCGGCAAGATGCTCGGCTCGACGCCCTGGTTGTCGAAGTTTGCAACGAAGGGGACCGTCTCTTTGTCGATGTCGGCGAGAACGTCGAGGGCCGTGCGCGCTAAGCGCGCCTCGGTGTAGCGGTACGCGGCGGGCGGGTCGGGATCGATCGATCCGAAGTTTCCGTGCCCGTCGACCAACGGATAGCGGAGGGTGAAGTCC
>JBAPZS010000328.1:0-8450 GCA_049285355.1 Candidatus Cybelea sp.
GCCCACAACTGCATCCTCGGCAACGGCGTAACGATGAGCAACCTCGCGCAACTTGCCGGCCACGTCAACTTGGAGGATTATGTAACCGTCGGCGGCCAGACCGGCATTCACCAGTTTACCCGCGTCGGCCGTCACGCGATGGTCGGCGGGATGAGCAAGCTGACTAAAGACGTGCCGCCCTACTTTCTCGTCGAAGGCAATCCGTGCAAGCCTTACGGGCTTAACAGCGTTGGGCTTCGACGCGCCGGTTTTCCCGTTGCGGAACGGCAGGAGATCAAACGGTTCTATAAGCTGCTCTACGACCCGAAGCTGAACGTTTCGCAGGCGCTCGAGGCCATGAAGGCTGAAGCCACGACCGAGCCCGGTCGAGAGATCGTTGCGTTTCTCGAAGCGCCATCCGAGCGGGGAGTGTTGAAGTAGCCGCGCGTTCGGAGCCGCTAGTGCGCGACGACGCAACTCCGCGTGAGCATCGATGAAGTACTTTGTCTCGACCGGGGAGCCATCGGGGGAAGCGAGCGCCGTAGCCCTTGCCGAGGCGATTGAGCGTCACGATTCACAGGCGCAGTTTGAGGGCATTGGAAGCACCGCGATGCGGGCGGCCGGGTTTGCTCTATGGCGGGATCATTCCGGGTGGGCGAGCATGGGGCCGGCGGCGGCGATTCCGCGGATCCCAAAGTTGCTCGACGCGATGTTGCGGACGGCCTCGTACATCGCTGCCAACAGGCCGGACTTGGTGATTCTCGTAGATTTCGGCGTCTTCAATCTGCGCTTGGCCCGTCAGTTGCGTCGTTTAAAATACGCCGGGCCGATTCTCGATCTCTTTCCTCCCGGAACGTGGCTGGACGATGCGGAGAAAGCGCGTCGCGTAAGCGCCGTCGCGGTGCCGGTGACCGCGTTTAAGCATCAATACGACTTCTATCGAAGTTTGGGTTGCCGCATCGAATTTTTCGGTCACCCGCTTACGAGCCGGTACGCGCTGCGTGCGCGCAAAGCGCCGCCTCCGCCCGACGGAGGGAAGGTTGCAATTCTTCCGGGTAGCCGCAGCGGCGAGCTGCGGCGCCACCTTCCGGTATTGGCGGCGGCGTATCGCGTGCTCCAGAGCCGGCGACCGAAGCTCAGGGGGGTCTTCGCGGCGGCGGACGAGCGCGCCGAGCGCGCAATCGCGGAGGCGGTCGCGCGCGAGGCGCTCTCCGGCGTCCAGATCGTGCGAGGCGTGGCCGATGCATTAGCCGACGCCGACGGGGCCTGGGTATGCTCGGGGACGGCCGTTCTCGAAACCGCGCTTGGTGGAGTGCCGGCGGTCGCAATCTACGTGATCCCCCGCGGCCTGATCTGGTACGGTCATCGCATGATCAAGCACCGGTACATCACGCTGCCGAACCTCGTTCTCGGCCGAGAGGTGATTCCGGAACTGCTGCAAGACGATGCAACGCCGCAACGGCTCGCTTCCGCTCTCGAAGAACTCATGAACGATCCTTCGCGACAGTACGCCGCCTTCGTCGAGCTGCGTACGGCGCTCGGGCCGTCCGACGCACTCGAACGGGTTGCGCGATACGCCGTAGAGCTGGCGCGAGGAGCGTAACGCGGTACGGTGATTCGCATTTATCACACCTCCGACTTGCACGACCGGCGCGGATTCGCACCGCGACTGCAAGCCTTACGCGCGCGGTGGCCGGGTCTGCTCTTCGATTGCGGCGACTCGCTGCGAGGCAGTCAGACCGTCTACCACCGTCGTGAGCCAATCGTCGACGAGTTCGACGCGGCGGGTTACGACGCTCAGGCAATCGGAAACCGCGAGTTTCACTACCTTCTTTCTGCGCTGCGCGCGCGCGCATCCCGAATGCGACACCCCTTGGTCTGCACGAACCTGATAGATACGAAGCGGCGCGCACTGCCGTTCGCGCCGTACTTACGTTTGCAGCGATTTGACTCCGATGGCGCCCCGATCGACGTCCACGTGTTAGGCCTCCTGATCATGCAGTATCCGGAAGGGAGCCTTTGGGAACGCGTCTTCGGCTGGCGATTTCTCAATCCGTGGGATGCCGTAGCCCCGTTCGTGGCCGCGCTGCCCGACGGGGAGCCGTTGATCGTGCTCTCTCACTTGGGGCTCTCGCTCGACCGCGAGCTCGCGGCGCGCGTGCCTCGCATCGATCTGCTTCTCGGCGGGCATAGTCACGATACGCTGGCCGCGCCGCACTACGTGGGTGACGTGCCGATCGTCCATGCAGGCCCGTACGGAAGATTCGTATCGAGAAGCGAGTTGAGGTACGACGCACGCCGGCGCCGGTTCTCCGTCGAGGAGTTTGCCTTAGTACCACTTCTAGACGCTGCGTGATGCGGATTCTCTTCGTATCGAACGGACACGGGGAAGCGGCGATTGCGGATCGGATTGCTGCCGAACTGCACGCCTTGCTGCCCGACGCGACGCTCGATCATTTGGCGCTCGTCGGCGAGCCGGTCTCGGACTCGACGCGCCCGGTGGGTCCGCGCCGCGCCATGCCGAGCGGCGGCCTGATTGCGATGGGGAACCTCCGCAATCTCGTACGAGACCTCGGCTCGGGTTTGCTGCCGCTCGTCGTCGCGCAGCGGGGGTTTCTGCGCTCGATTAGAGGCTCGTACGACGTCGCGGTTGCGGTGGGCGACGTCTACGCGCTCGCGATGACGCTGCGAGCGGGCACAAGCACGGTTTTCGTCGGCACCGCAAAAAGCGTCAGCGTCGCTCCTTATGGACCGTTTGAAGCACGCGTTCTCGCCCGCGCGGACGTACGTTACGTGCGCGACGAAGCGACGGCTCGGGCGCTGCGCGCGCGCGGGCTCTCCGTCGAACCGGCCGCAAACGTGATCGTGGACCTCTTCGTCGTGCAGCCCGACGCGGCGGCCGATGCCGCGCTGGCCGAGTTCGACCCCGCGCTGGCCCTTTTTCCGGGAAGCCGGGCGAGTGCGTACGACGACGCCGCGTTCTTGCTTGAGGTCGTGCACGGGGTCGCCGAGGCTTTACCGCGGGCCGGCGCGGCGCTCTCTATTGCACGCGGACTCGACGTCGCCAGGTTTGCCGACGCCGCCCGGCACGCCGGCTGGAAGGTCGAAGGTGAGTCGCGCGACGAGGTTCCTTTTCGTCTGAGTCTGCACGGACGCACACTCGTTCGTGCCTGGACCGGATCTCCGGCGCCGCTGCTGCGACGCGCGGCGTTAGTGTTGGGTCAAGCCGGCACCGCGAATGAGGGAGCGGCGGCGGCCGGCGTTCCCGTCGTAGCTTTTCAACGCGAGGGCGATGGAAAGGCGCGCTGGTATCGCAGGCGGCAGCAGGGATTGCTCGGCGACGCGATGGCCGTCTTCTGCGGTAAAGCGCCCGAGGCCGCCGCAAGCGTGTGCGATCTGTTGAACGATCCCGCTCGCCGCCGTCACATGAGCGATACGGGCCGAGCGCGCATGGGCGAACCGGGTGCGGCACGACGCATCGGCGAGCGTATTCTATTGCTGGCGAGGCAGAATTGATGCGCCGATTCATGCCCGCCGCGCTCGGCACGATGTTTGCGGCGATTCCGCTTCTTCCAAGCTTCATCGCGCTGCCGGGGATCGCGTTTCCTGGAGTCTCTCTGTTGCCGCGATGGGCTACGCTCTCCGTCCTCGGGCTCTGCGGCGTCCTTGCAGTTTACGCGCTCGTGATGCTGGCACGTTATCCCGCGCGCGGTTCGCAGCCCTTACTCGTGCCGTTACTGAGCGTCGTCGGCGCCAGTCTGTTGGCGGGATGCTTGGGATTCAATCCGCTCTCCGGACTGCTCTTCACGTTCATCGGTGGACTCGGCATCGTTTGGCAGTCTTCGGTGATGCGCTTTTACGGCGATCGCCATGCCGCGACGACGATCTTCACCGCCTATCTGCTATCGGGAGGCATCGCCGCTGCGGTGGCGATCGTGATGGTAGTGCTCCGCACGCCGGTGAGCCTCTACGCAATCCAGCACGGACGTGCAACGGGTACCTTCATCCTGCCGGGTGAGCTCGCCGGTTATCTCATCTTCTTGCTGCCGGCCGCGTACGCCGTCGCCTGCGTCGCGCGGTCGCGCGCCTTGACCGCTCTGGCGTGGAGCGTGTTGGCCGTCGGCGTGGTCGCGTTGACGCTGACGTTCTCGCGCGCCGGATGGATGGGCTGCGCCGCCGCCTTCGCATTTCTGGCAGTGGTGCGGACGCGCCGGCTACCCGTCGCGCTCGCGATCGTTGCTGCGGGCGTCGGGGCGATCGTCGTGCTCTTTAACGCGCACCACGATCCAAGCGAAGACTACACCCGGCTCTCGATCTGGCAAGCCGCGCTCCAGATCGTCAATCGCTTTCCGCTACTGGGTGTCGGGCCGTTTAACTTCTCGCACCTCTACGCCGTCGTCCGGGCGCCGGACGGCGATCCCACCGCCTTCCACGCGCACAATCTTTATCTGACGTTTCTTGCCGAGTTCGGAATCGTCGGAGCCGCCGCCGTCGGTTGGACGCTCTGGCGATTCGGCTACGAGTTGCGACGACGCATTGCAAACGCCCCGTCGCGCGCGGCGCTGGTTGCTTGCGGCATCGCGGCGGGACTGGTCGGCGCCGCCGTGCAAGGGCTCATCGATACCGTGAGCGTTGTGATTTTCGGGCTGTGGATGCCCATGATGGGATTGGCGCTCGCGGCGGCAAGCAATGCGGCCGATCCGGTGATCGAGTAGTGCGGGCCGCCCAGTGGGTTGCGGCGACCGGCCTTTGCATACTCGCCGGTTGTAATCCTCAGCCGCCCAAGGCGTCGCCGTCCCCCTCGGCTGCAGCGTCGGCTCGCCCGCGCAGCAGCGCGACCCCGCTCGTGCTCGTGGTCAGCGGGCAGGGCACCGCGAATCGGCCGGTCCACGTCTTTCAGCAAGTCCACAACCGGGTCGAGTACGATCTGCATGCCAGCTCGTTCCAGAGTGAAGGCCCGCAGAACGAAATGCGGTCGGTCTTCCAAAACGCGCGGGTGACCTTCAGCGATCCGCGGGGATCGAAAATCTCTGCGAATGCGCCACAAGCTATCGTCGACCAGACTGCCGATGCGGTCACCTTGATCGGCGGCGTTGCGGCGCACACCGCTACCGGAATGACCCTGCACTGCGATCGGCTCGTTTATCGGCGAGGAAGCGCGACTTTACACGGAGAGGGCAACGTTGTGATAACCGACCCAAAGGGCTTCCGCGCGACCGGCTCGAGCTTCGACTCCGACATCTCCCTTACGAACATACGAATGCGATGAACCAAAAACCATCCATAAAGCTCCGCGGGCTCGTAAAGCGCTACGGCGAGCGGACCGTCGTCAACGGCGTGACCGCCGAGGTTCACACCGGCGAAGTCGTTGGATTGCTCGGTCCTAACGGAGCCGGCAAAACGACGACTTTTTATATGGTGGTTGGGCTCATCAAGCCCGACGGCGGGACCGTCTTGCTCGCCGACGCCGAGCGCGACATCGATCTTACCGGGGCGCCGATGTACTCGCGCGCGCGCAACGGAATCGGATACCTCGCGCAGGAGAACTCGATTTTTCGAAAGCTCTCGGTCGGCGATAACATTCGGCTGATCTGGGAGCAAAACGGCGTCGCGCACGACGAGCGGGAACGCCGTTTGCCCGCGCTGCTCGAAGAGTTTGGCCTGCGGGCCTTCGTAGACGCGCGTGGCGACAGTCTCTCGGGCGGCGAGCGGCGGCGCGTCGAAATCGCACGGGCGCTTGCGATCGAGCCGGCGTTCCTGTTGCTCGACGAGCCGTTCACCGGAATCGACCCGATCGCCGTGGCCGACATTCAGGCGATGATTCGTCAACTCCGGGATCGTGGGCTGGGGATTCTCATCACCGACCACCAAGTGCGTGAAACGCTCGCCATCGTCGATCGCGCGTACATCTTGAACAACGGCCGCATCGAGGTCTCCGGGACGGCGCAAGAAGTGCTCGATTCGCCGATAGCCCGTCAGTTTTATCTCGGCGAGGGATTCAGGTTATAGAGAACCTGGCGAGAGGCGTGCGCTTTACCATCCTCGACCGGTACATGTTGATGGAGCTCGCCGCGCCTTTCGTCTTCGGATTGTCGGCCTTCACGCTGATATTCGCCGCGACGGAGATCCTCAACATCGGCAAGCTCGTCAGTAACGAGCATGCGCCACTCTGGGCGGCCGTCTTGGTTTTTGCGTGGTCCCTGCCGGCCGATATCGTACTCGTCATCCCGATGGCGCTGTTGCTGGGGACGCTGCTCGCGGTCCAACGGCTCTCGGGCGAGAGCGAAATTAATGCGCTGAAAGCTGCCGGAATCACCTTCGCTCGCATCGTCGCTCCGTTACTCGCCGTCGGGATCGTCATGTCGGTCGTCACCTATTTCCTACAAGAGAGCGTGGTGCCGTATGCCGACGACCAGCTGACCGAGATCGAAAACGGCGTGATCAATCACGTCAGCGCCTTCAATCGGGACTTGACGGTCTCGGCTCCGCTTCCCGGCGGCGGCCGGCAGGTGACGATCGCAACCGCGTACGAGCCGAACTCACGGGCCCTGCTGCACGTCACGCTGATACAATACGACAACCACAACGATCCCCGACAGATCGTCTTCGCCGATCGCGCCGAGTTCAGCGCCGACAAATGGACGCTTCAAAACTCCAGTGTCTATCGATTCAACGCCGACGGCACGACGTTGGCGGAGCCGAACATCGCACAGCAGGAGGTCCAAATCGGAGAGAAGCCAACGGACCTGGTTAAGCGCATGAGCAACGACGATCCGGAGAACATGAGCCGGCACGAGCTCGCCGAGGTCGTCCGCTCCGGGCAGCTAACTCAAAACGAGCTGCGCAAATACGTAACCACCTATCAGGAAAAGCTCGCCCGGCCCTTTGCGTGCTTCGTTTTCATCCTGATCGCCATTCCTTTCGGGCTGCGCGCGATGCGCTCGAGCGGCAGCACGAGCCTGGGCTTTGGACTCTCCCTCGCTATCGTTTTCGTTTACTACGTCGTAATGACGATCTGTTCGTTCGCGGGAGAGGCCTTTTTGGGGTTTGCGGCGTTTTGGGCGTGGGTTCCGAACATTTTATTTACCGCGATCGGATTGGCCCGATTGCGGCGCGCCGCCCTGATATGAATCTCGTGGAGATCGTGCGCGGCATCGGCAACGTCGCCTTGGTCATGGCGTTGGCAGGAGCCGTCGCGTACGTCGGGGACCGGGTCGGTCATCAGGTGGGCCGCCGGCGACTCACCCTGTTCGGCATTCGTCCCCGTTATACGTCGACTATCGTCGCGATAGCCACCGGGATGGTCATTGCATTGGTCCTAACGCTTGGGGCGATCTTCGCGTCGGAGCAGGTCAAGACGGCTTTTTTCAAGCTCAACACGATCAACCAGCAGATCACCGAGCTGCAGGCACGACAGCGCGACTTGGAGGCGAAAGTCAATAGCGGCCGGCTCGTCTTTCCGGTCGATACGCTCATGGTCCCGTTCTACCGCATCATCGACCAATCGGCGACGCCCGAACAGCGCGAAAAAACGATCCGCGACTATTACTTCTTCGCGGTCAAGTACGTCAACGCTACCTATCCGCGGCTCGGCCTGCGCCCGTATGTAAAATCGCCCGATGCGGATAAGCAATTGAGCAGCCTGGCGAACGATCTGACGACGGCCGCAAAGCTCTCCCAGGCAAACGTGATGCTGACCGCGACCTCCGACCAAAACTTGTTCGAGAACGACGAGATTCACTTTGCGATCAACGTTACTTCGGACGTGCGATACTTTCAGAAGGGTCAGGTCATCGCTCAACTCGTCATTCCCGGCCGCAGCGGCGCGAACATCAACATCGCGCTCATACAACTCGAAGACTACGTTTCGATCGCGGCTCGCCGTCTGCACCTGCGCCCGCTGTTTCTTACCAACGTCATTCAGCCGTTGCAGCTAATTCCCGACGCGGCTCAGATGCAGCAACGCCTCAATCGCCCGGGAACCTACCTGCTTACGGCGTTTGCCGCAGCGGACTTCTATCCGCACGTCGGCGGCATACCCATCGTGATCGTGCTCACGCAGCGGCCATGAAGCCTGCGGGGCTCGTTCTGGGGATCGATCCGGGCCGCAGTAAAGCCGGCTTTGCGGTGCTCCGATCCGATGGCGGCGTGATCGCCAGCGGGATCGAGCCCCTTGGGGCTCTTCGGGCTGCGCTCTCGCCCATCGTGGCCGGCGGCGGGATCGACACGATCGCGTTGGGGCGCGGGACGAACTCGCGAGCCGTCAAGGGGCTGCTCGACGGGCTCGGCCTCCCCATCGTCTGGGTCGACGAGTTCGAAACCAGCCGCCTGGCCCGGACGCTGTACTTCGTCGATCACCCGCCGCGCGGATGGCGGCGCCTCATCCCCGTCGGCCTGCAGCTGCCGGACCGGCCGGTGGATGACTACGCGGCGATTGCCATCGCGCGCCGGTTCCTAGAGAGGGGCGTGGC
>JBAPZS010000329.1:0-2916 GCA_049285355.1 Candidatus Cybelea sp.
GGCCTAGCGGATGTGAGCGTAGATTTAATCGTTGCCTGTCAGGCGTTTCACTGGTTTGCTACGAGCGAGGCCATGCAGGAGTTCCGCCGGGTGGCGCGCCGGCGCGCCGCGCTCTTACAGTACGAACGCGACGAGCGGGATGCGTTTACCAGGGCATATGGCGACGTCGTGCGCGCCTACGCGACCGACGATACCGAAGCGCTGCGCCGGCAAGCCTTGGCGATCTTCGCCGCCTATCCCGACGCGCGCGTAAGGCGCTGCGCGGCGTACTCCGAGCAGGTGCTCGATCGCGAGGCGACGCTCGGCCGCGCCGCTTCGTCCTCGTATCTTCCGAGCGGCGGCCCGCAAGCAGCCGCCCTCATATCCGACCTAAACGAAGTGTTCCACCGGTTCGCGCGCGAGGGCAGCGTTTCGCTGCGCACGGTCGTCTACACGTTGACGGCCGATTGGTGCTGAAAAGCCCGTTGAAACTCCGTGTCGGCATCGACGTGGGCGGCACGTTTACCGACGTCGTCGCTATCGACGCGGCCACGCGCGAACTGGTCGCACGCGTCAAGGTTCCGACTACGCACGATGCCCCGGGCGGAATCGCGGAGGGCATCGTTGCCGGAATCGAGCAGCTGCTGGCGGATTCACGCATCGCTGCGGCTCGCATCGCATTTATCGCGCATTCGACGACGCAGGCGACCAACGCGCTGCTCGAAGGCGACCTCGCGCGCGTCGGCGTCCTCGGCCTGCTCGACGGTTTGGCCTGGCTTTCGCGCGCCCAGATGCGTTTTCACGCGTTTGCGCTCGACTCGGGTGCAACCTTTGCCCCGGAGTTCGCCTTCGTTCGTGCGGATGACGACGAAGCGCTGCGCACCGCCGTCGATGGGCTCATCGCCTCGGGGGCACAGGCGCTCGCCGCAAGCGAGAGCTTCGGCGTCGATCGGCCCGAGCGTGAGTCTGCCGCGGTCCATTACGCGCGCGAGCGGGGTATCGAGGCGACCAGCGGTCACGATGTGAGCTCCGCCTACGGCCTGCGAGCGCGAACGCGCACCGCGGCGATCAATGCGGCAATCCTGCCGAAGATGGTACGTACCGCGCGGGTGACGATGGAGGCGGTGCAACGCGCGGCCATTCCGGCGCCGCTGATGGTGATGCGCAGTGACGGCGGCGTCATGGACGTGCGCGAGATCGGGCGGCGCCCCATCCTTACGCTGCTCTCGGGACCCGCCGCGGGAATCGCCGGTGCGTTGTTGCACGAGCGTTTGATCGATGGAGTCTTCGTCGAAGTCGGCGGCACGAGTTCCGACTGCTCGGCAATAAGGTCGGGGCGTCCCCAGCTGCGGCCGGCGCGCATCGGCGGACATCGCACGACCCTGCGCACGCTAGACGTTCGAACGCTCGGAATCGGCGGGGGCAGTATGCTGCGCGTCGACGAGCGTGCGATCGTGGAGGTCGGACCGCGAAGCGCGCACATCGCGGGCTGCGCGTACGCCTCGTTCGTTGCCCCCGAGCTGCTCGATGGCGCGCGAGTCGAGCTGGTCGCGCCGACGGCGCGCGATCGTGCCGATCATGCGGTCCTGGTCGCACCGAACGGCGCGCGGATCGCCCTCACGGTAACCTGTGCGGCCAACGTTTTGGGTGAGGTTCCCGACGGTGCGTTCGCGCGCGGCAACGCCGAGACGGCCCGGCGGGCATTCGAGCTGCTCGCGCAACATCTCGGCGGCGACGCGCTCGCGCTTGCGCGGCGCGTGCTCGAGCTAGCCGTCGCGAAACTTCGCGCGGCAATCGACGCATTGATCGCCGACTACGAACTCGACCGGCAACGCGTTACGATCGTCGGTGGCGGCGGCGGTTGCGGCGCGGTCGTGCCGCAGCTCGCGGCGACCATGAACCTGTCGCAT
Organism: Candidatus Cybelea sp.; assembly: GCA_049285355.1. GTDB lineage: Bacteria > Vulcanimicrobiota > Vulcanimicrobiia > Vulcanimicrobiales > Vulcanimicrobiaceae > Cybelea. The sequence continues at coordinate 1,890 of JBAPZS010000329.1, forward strand.
CGCCTCGCGCGCGATGCCGAAGTGATTGCGCCGATCGGCGTTGCGCTGGCGCTCGTGCGCGACGTCGTGGAGCGAACGATCGCGACGCCGTCTCCGCAAGAGATCGCCAGCATCAGGCGCGAGGCGGCCGATCGAGTTATCGCCGCGGGCGCCGCTCCCGATCGCGTCGTGGTCGAGGTCGAGATCGACTCCCAGCGCAACAAGGTCTGGGCGACCGCCTCCGGCGCGACGGCATTGGCGGAGGCGGCGGCGGGTGATGCCTGCAGCGAGGACGATCGCCGCGCGATCGCGGCGCAGTCGTTGGGTTGTGAGGCCGGCGAGCTCGAACCGGTCGAGCTGTCGGGCGCGCTGCGCGGCTACACGCGCCGCAAAACGGTAACGGGCGCCCTTCGGCAACGGCGCGAGTTGCGCGATCTGCGCGTCGTGGACGAGCAGGGCGTCGTACGGCTGGCCATCGCGGACTACCGTCTCGAGCGAACGACGTTTGCCGAACTCGACGCGCGACTGCACGGGTTAATCGAAGAGACGACGCAGTTCGGGGACGTCGGGCGCGCGCTGCCGGCGCTCTACCTGCTGCGCGGAGCCCGCATCGTTGCCTACGAAGGGCTTACGAGCGCGGAACAAGCCGCCGCGCTAGCCGCAGAAGAGTTGGACGGCTGCGCCGCGGACGAGCCGGTCGTTCTGCTGGCGGTGCCGAGGCCGGCTTAGTTCACCGGCGGCTGGGCGACTGCTAAGCCTTCAGCCGATTCGAGCGCTACGGTGCTCTTGTGACGGCCGTACGAGAAGTAAAAGACCAGACCGACCACGAGCCAGATCAGAAAACCGAGCCAGACGAGCGGGAAGAACCCCCAGACGAGCGGGTTGCCGACCTTGAGAAAGTAGATTAAGAAGAGCGCCGTTACCGCCGAGAGCACCGGAATGATGTACGGACCGAAAGGCAGTTTGAACGATCCTCGCATCTCGGGATGGCGTTTGCGAAGCACCGGTACCGCGATCGATACCAGAATGAACGCGCTGAGCGTCCCCA
>JBAPZS010000330.1:0-5767 GCA_049285355.1 Candidatus Cybelea sp.
CGCTTAAGCCGTCGCTTTCGAGAGGTGGAGCGCGCTGCGGAAGCGTCGAGCGAAGTCGCCGATCGCATCCGGCGCGACGATCGCATTGATCTCGTCGCCCTCTTGCAGGACCAAATCGCTCGATGCAATCCGCACGTCATGCGCTCCACGACGCACGGCGGCGATGCGAACGCGGCCCTCAACCTCGATCTCCGCAACACGCTTGCCGGCATCGGCCGGACCGACGATCGCCGCAAGCGAGGTGAGCTTGCCGAAATCGAAGGCCTCGTTCTCCCACGGCGCATCGATGAGAACGTCGCGGATGAGCTTCGCGCCGACGGTCGTCGGACAGACGGTCTGCACGCCAAGCTCGCGATACATCTGGCCGCGTGGTGGATCGTAAATGCGCGCGACGATGCGTTTGATCTTGAACATTCGCTGCGCGATGAGCGCCGCCATGATATTGCGGTTATCGCCGTTCGTGACGGCGACGAACCCATCGGCCGTCGCGGCGCCGGCGCGCTTGAGCACGTCGTAGTCGATGCCGGTTCCGACCACTACGTGACCTTTGAACTTTTGACCGAGGCGTTTGAAGGCGGCGGCGTTTTCGTCTACGACGATGACTTCGTGCCCGTCGGTGTCGAGAAGTTTAGCGAGTGCCGAACCGACGCGCCCACACCCGACGATGAGGTATCTCATGACTAGGCAAACAGCTTCAGAAGGCCCCGGCTTTTAACCTGGTCGCGGCTGGCCCCGTCGGAAAGGAAAGGAAGGGGCCACGGCCCTGCAAAATCTGTCGAGGCTCATCGGGGCGTGGCTCAGCTTGGTAGAGCGCTTCGTTCGGGACGAAGAGGTCGCACGTTCAAATCGTGTCGCCCCGAAATCTCTCCTCATCCCCTTGTCATCCGCAGCGGAGCCCTGAGCGGAGTCGAAGGAACGCTTGTTCTCGAACTTTAACCCAGCGGCGCGTCGCGTGCTTCGGGTAGCCGAGCAAGAGTGCCGTAACCACAGCCATTACTACGTGGGCGCCGAACATCTGCTGGTTGCCTTGCTCGAAGAGAGGGATCCGTCAACGTTGGCGGCCCTCGACGCCCAGGGTATCGATGTGGGCGAGGTCCACGCGCAGGTTCGCCGAGCGCTCGGCACCGGCGACGATCGCCTGTGGGAGGGGATACTCATTACGCCGCGGGTGCGGCGAATCGTTGCTCTAGCGCAAGAGGGGGCCGGGGAGCGCGAGATCGGACCGCTTGATCTCTTCGAAGCGCTGCAGTTGGAAGGCAACAGTTCGGCGGCGGAGATTTTACGCCGCGCCGCCACGCGAAACAGAACGCCGGCCCTGGAGTAGGAAGTGGAACACTTTCAGCAGACCGTCGTTTCGCTCATCGACTCCTACGGTTACGTCGGGCTGTTCGTGGGCTTGGCGCTTGGAAACATGGCCGTGCCGGTCGGTACGGAGATCATACTTCCCGTCGCGGGAGCACTGACGGCAACCGGACATTTGAGCAACCTCTGGCTCACGATTGCGGTCGCGCTAGCGGGCGAGCTCGCCGGCGGTTCCGTGGGCTACGCGATCGGCCGGTTCGGCGGCGTGCCGCTGATCGAACGCTACGGCAAGTACGTCCATTTCACGCACGGGCGACTGATGGCGGTGCATAGCTTCTTCGAGCGCTGGGGTACGTTTGCCGTTTTCCTTTGCCGCTTTCTGCCGGTCCTGCGCGGAGTCGTCGCGATCCCCGCCGGTATTGCCGAGATGAATCTCGCGCTGTTCTACCTCTGGACGTTTCTGGGCTCGCTTATCTTTTGCACGGTCCTGATTCTGCTCGGTAACGGCCTCGGCGCGCACTTGAGCGAGGTGCTACCGGTATTGCACCGGGTCGGCTACATCGCGCTCGGCGTGGCAGCCGTCGCCGTCGTTGCAGTTATCGTCGTGATACGCTCCCGGAGACCTCCGATAGGCGTTCGGTGAGGCTCGAGCCGACGCTTTCGCAGATCCCGGATGCGCCCGGCGTCTACCTCATGGTCGGCGCCGGCAACGAGATCCTCTACATCGGTAAGGCCATCTCATTACGCAACCGCGTTCGCTCGTATTTCCAGGAGGGCGCTGCCCACCACATTCGGACCGCCGCGATGGTCGAGCGCGTGGTGGACGTCCAAACGATCGTCGTAACCAACGAGGTCGAGGCACTCATTCTCGAAGCGAACCTCATCAAGCGCCATCAGCCGCCTTTTAACGTGCGGTTGCGCGACGATAAGCGCTACCCATACTTAAAGGTTACGAACGAGCCATTCCCGCGAGTAGTCTTCACGCGTATGGTTCGCAACGACGGTGCGCGTTATTTCGGGCCTTACACAAACGCGCACGGTTTGCGCGAGCTCATCGATCTCGTGCGGCTGGTCTTTCCGTTGCGTACGTGCCGAGAGCCGATAGACGGACGGCGCAAGCGCCCGTGCTTGCAGTATCATATCAAACGCTGTCTGGCGCCGTGCGTCGGCTATCAAACCGAAGAAGAGTACGATCGGACGATCGACGAGGTCGTGCTCTTTCTAGAAGGTAAGCAAGAATCGCTGCTCCGGAGTCTGCAGCACGAGATGACGTTCGCAGCCGAAGGCTTGAATTTCGAGGCGGCCGCGCGGCTGCGCGACCGGATCGTCCGCGTACGGCGCGTTACCGAAGGGCAGAAGGTCGTCTGGAAGTCGCGCCTCGACATGGATCTCGTGGCGGTTGCGCGCGCGCAAGGCCAGGCTTGCATGCAAGTCTTCCTGGTTCGCGGCGGTAAGCTTATCGGCCAGGAGTACTTCATTCTTGACGGCGTCCACGAGCAGTCGGATGAAGTGCTGGTCGGCGAGTTCCTCAAGCAGTTCTACATCGCGCGCACCGCGGGCGCTCCGGAGGACAAGGTCGCGTCGCCGGCACGGATCGCTCGCGACAACGAAGTGCCGGTGCCGGAGCGGCGGCGCTCCAGAGCGGCGCAGTCGGCCGCCGTACCAAAGGAGTTGCTCGTTGCTGCGCTTCCCGAAGAGCGCGCGACGATCGAGGTCTGGCTTTCGGCGATCAAGGGTCAGCGCGTGCGAATCCTCCGGCCGCAACGGGGCGTGCGTTGCGAGTATCTGCGCCTGGTTCAAGCGAACGCCGAGCAGAACCTCAAGGCATTCCTCGCACATCAGGAGGTGCAGGAGACCGCGCAAGCGACCGCGCTGACGGATCTCGCCGACGCGCTCGAACTGCCGGAGCCGCCCCATCGCATCGAATGTTACGACGTCTCGAATATTGCGGGAACACATCCGACGGCCTCGATGGTCGTTTTCGTCGAAGGCCGGGCAAAGAAGAGCGAGTATCGGAGGTTCAAAATTCAGTACGACCGCGGGCCGAACGACTTTGCGATGATGCAAGAGACGCTTCGCCGCCGATTGCGCTATTTACGCCGTGAAACCGATCGAACCGAGACGCCGATGGAGCGCGAGCTCGCCAAGCGAGAGAAGTTCAACAAGAAGCCCGATCTGCTGCTGATCGACGGCGGGAAGGGCCAGCTTAGCGCGGTGGTCGAGGTTCTCGAGGAGCTCGATATGACCGGTCTGCCGGTTGCGGGGCTGGCGAAGGAGCACGAGTGGCTGTACCTTCCGAATCAATCCGATCCCATCGTTTTGCCGCCAAACTCTGCGGCGCTGCATTTGGTCGCCCGCATTCGCGATGAAGCCCACCGCTTCGCCGTGACGTACCATCGCCAGCGCCGGGCAAAATCGATGACCCACTCGGCGCTCGACTCGCTCGGAGGTATAGGGCCAGTTCGCAAGAAGCGAATACTAGCGGCCTTTGGTTCGGTCGCAGCGGTTAAGCGGGCTAGTCTCGACGAAATCGTTGCAATCAAAGGGATGACGCCGGAGCTGGCGTCGCGCGTGAAGGCCGCGCTAGGAGAGTAAACATGCTGTTGATCCGCTTCATCGTCAATGCCGTGGTCTTGTGGCTGGTAATCTGCCTGGTACCGGGCTTCCATAACGATGCTGGAGCCGCTGGTTTCAGCGCGTATCCCATCGGAACGATCATTTTGCTCGCCGTCATCTTCGGCCTCGTGAACATGCTTATCGGCCCCATTCTCCGACTGCTCAGCGCGCCGATCACGTGGCTGACGCACGGACTCTTCTCAATCGTGGTCAACTGGGCGCTGCTGGGGCTCGCCGTGTGGATCACGCCGAACGTCAAGGGAGGCTGGCTGCCGACCCTCATCGGAGCCGTGGCGCTTATGGTCGTAGGCACGCTGATCACGATGATATCGGACTCCAAGCAGACGGCGGGAGCGTAGGACTTTACGAATCTCGGGGGCGAGCCAGTGTGTTATAATGGGCGTCCCCGGCCCAGCCGGGATTTTCAACCGACGCGGGGCTGAAATAGGTTCGACAGGAAGGCCGTCGTCGGCGTCAGCAGGCGGAGTTGCGAGCACTCCTAAAACGATCGCAACGGCAATATCTGCCAATAACGAATACGCACTGGCTGCCTAATCTAGGCTAGTCACCGGACGCAGAGAGTCGGCCCGAACCGCTCTGCTCTCCGGTCACAAACTCGGGCTGGCACGCGCGCGTGATTTGACGCTTGTGCGAGATCAAGAATCTGCAGCGCACGGTAAGCCGCGCTTCGGGGCGTACGTGCGAATAAGACAAAGTCGAGGCTGAGCCTGGAGAACGCGCCGGTTAGACTTCTTGGACTCGGGGGGCGGTACCCCGACAGCTCCACCATTTTCACTCTTCGCTTAGCGACGCAAAGATGAGATCGTATACGCTCGCGTTTCTCGTTACGGCACTTTTAAGCTCGGCGTCCAGCCTGGCGGCCGAACAACAGACTTGGCTGGTGGACCCCGTCCACTCGAACGCTCAATTTACGGCGCGGCACTTCGGCATCGTACCGGTCATCGGAACGATTCCGATCGTCAAGGCGTCAGTACAGCTGAGCGAAGGTTCGCAAATTCCGAGTACCGTTTCGGCCGAGCTCGACGCGGCGAAACTCGACACCCATAACGACAGGCGCGACGCAGACCTGCGATCGGATCATTTCTTCAACGCGGCTGTCACGCCCACGATTAGCTTTGCCAGCACGAAGATCGAGGGCAGCGACCCCAACAACTTCACCATTACCGGCGACCTCACGATGCGCGGCCAGACCCACCCCGTACAACTGAACGCCAAGGTGGTCGCCTCGGGCAAATCGCCGCGCGGCCACCCCATTATCGCCTACGCCGCCACGGCGACCGTCGACCGCACGGCATGGGGCATGACCTTCGGCCCGATGATCGTCGGCAATAAGGTAGATCTCTCGATTAACGTGGAAGCCGACGCTCCGAGCGACGAGTCGCCTCACTCGTAATCCGGCGCGAAATAGCTGCTGCTTCCGAAGCGGTGGCGGATGAAGAACTTTGCCGGGTAGGGCGCCTTACTCTTCACGAACGGGCGCGGTTGTTGCGAAAAGTCAAAGGCACCGGCGGCGGGAGAGGTGGCGCGCTTGTCGGCGGCAGAGAGCGTTGATAGGCCGTAGAGATCCTCGGCGAAGCGCAAGACGCTCGCCGTTTCGTACGGCACGTGCGATACGTGGTTTTTCTTTGCGTACGGCGAGATCACGAGCAGCGGAATGCGAAAGCCGTTGCCGTCGTAATCTTCGAACGGCGGCGCCACATGGTCGTAGAAGCCGCCCCAATCGTCCCACTGCACGAAGATCGCCGTCGAATCCCAGAACTTGCTCTCGCCGACCGTGTTCACGATCGCCGAGACCCAGGACGGCCCATACCCGCCGCCGCACTCGAGG
>JBAPZS010000331.1:0-10196 GCA_049285355.1 Candidatus Cybelea sp.
TCGCCATCGTTACCGACTTTGCGGTTCACGGTTTCTGGATCCATCGCAACGTCGACCGCTACGTCGTTGCGACCGAGGCGATGCGTGACGCGCTGCTTGCGCGACAGGTTCGCGCCGATGCGATCGCCGTGACCGGGATTCCCGTGGGCCCCGAGTTCGCGCCGTCGGCGGAGCCGCGCGACGCGCTGCGCGAGCGACTGGATATTCCGCGCGATCGGTGCGTTGCGCTCGTCATGGGGGGCGGGTTGGGAATGGCGCCGCTGGAGGGCATTCTGCGCGCGCTCGATGCCGTTCGCACGCCGCTTGCGGCGGTCGTTATCGCCGGCCGTAACCTGCGCATGGAGCGACGTCTGATCGCCGGCGCCGAGAGTGTGGACTATCCGGTGCGCGTGCTCCCGTTCATCGACAACGTCTACGATTACATGCATGCGTCGGACGTACTGATCACCAAGCCCGGCGGTTTGAGCTCGGCCGAGGCGCTGGTCGCGCAGCTGCCGATGATCCTGTGCAAACCGTTGCCGGGGCAGGAAGAGCGCAATGCCCGCGTGCTCGTGAACGCGGGTGCCGCGGTGCGTACGCCGGGCCTGCGCGAACTGCCGGCGATGCTCGAAGCACTCTTGGGTGATGCCGCACGCGTGAAGGCGATGCTCGCCGCGGCGCGCACGTTGGGGCGCCGAGACGCGGCGTATGCGGCGGCCTCCGAGATCGCGCGTTTGATAGAGATTCGAAAGGACGTCGTGGCGTGAATCTGCCCTCGTCGCGTGCGTATGCGAATTGGCTTGCAGTCGTTCGAATTCTCACCGGTGCGATCTGGCTAATCCACGGCGTGCCGAAGTTTCTGCATCCCGAGACGTTTCTGCCGCCCGGCGGTATCTTTGCGACCTACCTGCAACAAGGCATCGGCAAGACGGCCGGGCCGTATCACGATTTCCTCGTCAATTCGGTGCAGCCGAATGCCGCGCTCGTCGCCGAGCTCGTCCGTTTTGGAGAGGTCGGCGTCGGGCTCGCGCTCTTTGCGGGTCTGCTCTCGCGCGCCGGCGGGCTCTTTGGCGTGGTGCTGACGCTTAACTACATCGCCGCGCGCGGTGCGCTCGGAAGCCTCAGCGGGTGGGCTTCGATCGACGGCTGTTTGATGCTGCTCTCGGCGATCAGCCTCGTGCTCCCGACGGGACGGGTCGCCGGCTTCGGCGCGTTAGCCATTCGCCGCGCGCAACGGCGCACGCGGGTCGTGGGCGAAGTCGTGCCCGAACGGCCGCTCGACGGCCCGACGGCATCCCGCTGACGAAGGTAGCGGCGCCGCCCTGCGCCAATCGTGGGCAGTTGCAGACGGGGAGAGATGGCCGAGCGGCTGAAGGCGGCGGTTTGCTAAACCGTTATACGATGTAAAGTCGTATCGAGGGTTCGAATCCCTCTCTCTCCGAACTTTGTCATCCTGAGCGGAGTCGAAGGAAAAGTCATCCTGAGCGGAGTCGAAGGATGCACGCGCGGTCGTAGCTCAATTGGATAGAGCAACAGGCTACGAACTTGTAGGTTGGGGGTTCGAGTCCCTCCGACCGCGAATTTCAAACGAACAGTGCCGCAAGAGTTTTATCGGCACTGTTCTTTTATTTTTGGGGGAGCGGTCGTCGGCTTGATCGCGCCGCGGTAACGCGGCGGGCGCCTGTTCGGCGTTGAGTACGGCCTTTGCGGGAAAGAAGGCGACTATGAAACACACCAACGTTTGCTTATGGACGGGTCTGCTGAGCCTGGCGCTGGGAAGCGCCGCGGCGGCACAGACCCAGCCGGTCGCTCCCTACAACGACGCCGCCTGCGGCACGTGGCAAGCCGACACGTGGGCACCCAACGGGTCGTGCACGTCTGACGAAAAGCGTCATTCACGGGTCGAAGGCACGATCACGATCGTCAAGGGGCACTTGGTGACGGTTCAACAGGGCACGGGGACGGTCGTCGTGGACGATACGCCGGCGCTGAGCAACCAGTTCACCGGGAAGGTTGCCGTCGGTCGCCGGATCGTTGCACATGGTTATTGGGATGCCGGCAACTTCTACGCTACGATAATCACAACGGTCGCATCTCCGTAGTTCTGCATTCTCTCCTCTCCCTCGGTCTGCTGGTCGCAACGTTGGTCAACGGCGATGCACCGGCAGACCGCTATTTTGGCAGGATGGGGATGAGCGCGCTGCGGATTCGTTACGAGACGATGCAGCTCAAGGTGCGCTACGAGAAACACGAGCTGCTTCCCGAACAGACCGAACATTTGCTCGATCTAACCGACGACGCGTTCGAGCAATGGGCGAAGGCGTACCCGAAGGATAGTTGGCTCGCTTCGACGGGCTACGCCATCGCGCGTCTCTACGCGGAGCTTCCCGGGACGGCGGCCCGCGATCGTGCCGTCACGCTCTTCGTCTACGTCAAGTCGCACTTTGCGAACTCACCCTATGCGACCTCGAGCCGCGAGCAACTCCACCGAGGCGTCTCCGTGAAGCCCGATCCTGCCTGGGCGAAGAACGCACGCGCCGCAACACCCGCGCCGTCACCCGCAGCGACGCTGTCGCCGCTCCCTTCGCAGCCGCCAAGATGGACGAAGGCGCCGCTGGGAGAATATACGGAGCCCCGGATTGAGTTCGCGTCGTAGGGAGCAGAGAAGATGAAGGTTTCACGAGTTAACCGCAATGCGCTGAGCGCTTGTGCAGCGGTCCTCATGCTTGCGGGCTGCGCATCGCAGCAGCTGGGAACGCCCCCGCTCGCTGCAAACGGCGGCGAGAGCGGAATGACGCCTCTCTCGGTTGAGCGTCTCGCAGCGTTGACGATGCCGCATTTCGTGCAACGTCCCGTCCATCGCGACCTCGGAAAATCGTGGATGATCTCGGATCCGAAAATTTCGGATCCGAAAATTAATGGAGGGCAACTGCTCTACGTCGCCGATTGGACGAGCGACGACGTCTGGATTTACGGGTATCCCGGCGACCGAGTGTTGGGTAAACTAACGGGTTTCAACAAGCCATACGGGATGTGCGTCGATGCGCCCGGCAACATCTGGGTTACAAACTTCGCCGCCTCAACGATCGTGGAGTATGCCCATGGCGGCACGAGCCCGCTTCAGACGTTAGGCACCAAAGGACCGCCGATCGGTTGTTCGGTCTCGGGCAAGGGAAATTTGGCCGTAGCGAACTTTTCCATCGCAGGCGGGGATGGCGACATCCAGCTCTTCAAGGGTGAGACCGGTACACCAAAGGATTATTCAAACTCCGCGTGCGGTATGCTGTGGTCGCCGGGCTACGATCTCAATGGGAATCTTTACGTCGAGGGCCAGGCGAAGTCGGGCTCGGCAGTCTGCGAGATTTCAGCCACCGGTAAGGCCAAATTAAGGAAAGTCTCCGTCAATAAAACCATCAACTCGCCCGGCGGCGTGATGTGGGATGGGAAGTTCGTTACCCTCACCGACCAGGAGGGCGACGGCATGGAGACCCCAGTCATGTATCGAGCTAAAGAATCGACGTCGGGCGATTTGAAGGTCAGGGGCAGCACTCAGCTCACCGATACCTGCGCTGGAAATTACGTTGACCTCCCGCAGCCGTTCGTCATCGGAAACGCGAATACGCCGGTCAACAAAACGCAAGGCACGCTCGTCGTCGGCGGCAACCTTCTCTGCCACGGTCGCTTTGACTATTGGGCCTATCCGTGGCCGAGCGGCGATCCGATCGTTACGCTGACGAAGTCGCCGGCTCAGCCGTACGGACAGGTTTACAGCCGCGTATCGACCGAGTAGCCGCTACTCGTCATCCGGCTCGTCCGAGGCCGGCGGCTGCTCGTTTATGAAGCGCGACGCCGGGTACTTGGATCCGAACTTCTTGAACTTGCGTGGCGACTGGGTGAAGTCGAAGCTGTCCATAATGCTCGTAGCGCGTGTATCGGTGTAGCCCTTCGACGGCACTCCGAGTACCGGCAGATCGAACACCTCCTCGATGAACTTAACGATACTGCCGAACTCGTACTGCGTGTGCGAGACGTAACCGCCCGACCCCGAGCCCATCTTGGCATACGGTGAGATGATTAAGCACGGAACGCGAATGCCGAGCCCGCGAAAATCGAGCTGCGGCGGCATGGCATTGTCGTAGAAGCCGCCCCAGTCGTCCCAGATAACGACGATCGCGGTGCTGTCCCAGTATGGACTCGTGCCTACCGCATTCACGATCGACGCGACCCATGACGGTCCCAAGTCGTCGTGCGCTTCGGGATGATCTGAATCATCTTTGCTCGGCGTAACCCAGCTGACCGCGGCAAGTTTGCCATGTGCGATGTCCTTCAGTACCCGTGACTGGGGCGCGACCATGTCCTTATTCCAGTCGGGACCGTAGCGCACGTACCTGCTGGCTTCGAAGGGCGACCAAATTCCCGCGTCCAGCAGCCGGTCGACGTAGAACTTCCAGGAGACGTTGTGCGCGTCGAGGACCTCGGGAAGCACTCGCCATTGATTGAAACACGGAAACGGTCCGTTACCGAGGCCGACCTGCCGATAGGGGTATTCCTGCACCAGCGAACTCTTTGTGCCCGGCGGCGCATCGCAGTCGTTGGGTCCAGCAGTCGGATAGTTTACCTGCGCCTCGGTCTTGTTGATATTGTCGGTGCCGGAGACCGCCGTCAAATGCCCGGTGAAACTGCCGCCGAACTCTGTTGGATACATCGCGTCGGCAAGCACGTACTGCTCCGCCATGTCCCAGTACGGCGTAATCTGCGTGCGATCGATGTACGCATACGCCGCATAGTTGCTGCCCGGGCCGGTGTGGAACCCATCCATATTGCCACCGTCGTAGTCGGAGATCGCGCCTTTCCAGTCGTGAGGCAGGTTTGGGTTCGTTTCAAAGGTCGTCTGGTGTAAGTTCACCTTGACTCTAATGTGGTGGTGATTAAACGCGTAACCCTCGGTCGGCGCGTTGGCGCCGGGGAATCCCGCGAAGAAGTTTTCGAAGCTGCGGTTCTCTTGAATGATGACGACCACGTGAGAGATGTAGGTGCTGCTCGCCCGGTTTCCGGTTGCGGGCCGCACTGCCATGGGTAACGCGCTCGGCGACCGATTGGCTCCGTTTAACGAGGAGCATCCGGCGGACATAATAAGTCCGACCGAAGCGAGAGCGATTAACGGCCTGGCTAGCATGGGTTCCTCCTAGGTAACTGCACCTATATTCTCCATCCGCATTCCGCGGCTTTCGCCCCACTCCTATGGATGCCGGCGCGCGCTTGTGGCCAGGCCGGACTCCTGATATACTGCGGTCTCAAATCGTGCCTTAAAGCGCCTGCGGCTCGGTAGCTCAGTGGTAGAGCAGGGGACTCATAAGCCCTTGGTCGTAGGTTCAAATCCTACCCGAGCCAAAGCGAAACCAGCCCGGCTGCCGAAATGAAGTGGCCGGCTTATTCTGAGGTGGTATCTCATGTCGACGATTCCGTGCGATTTTTGCCCTCACTCCGTGGATCGAAGCCAAATGGAGGAGATCGAGATCTCGCACTACGTACCCGATAGCTCCGGCGAAGATCTCGCCTACGCGCGCACGTACTTTTTCGGTCATCCCGATTGCGTGCGTAAGTTCTATCGAACGCTCGTCGATCATAAGCTGGATCTGTTCAAGCACATTCCGAGCGCGGGAGCGCCACCCGATGCCCCTCGCTGACCGGTCGCGTGCGCCCGTAGCGTAGCTGGATAACGCACAGCCCTCCGAAGGCTGGGATCGGGGGTTCGAATCCCTCCGGGCGCGCATTGCTTTGGGGTGTAGAGCAAGCACATGACGGACGACGAACGCTACCTCCGCCGAGCGATCGAGCTTGCCGATCAGGCAGAGCGCGCCGGCGACGTGCCTATCGGCGCGCTCTTAGTGAGCGGCGACATCGTGCTGGAGGCCAAGAACGAAAAGGAAGCGCAACGCGACGCGACGGCGCATGCCGAGATGCTGCTCTTGCGCGAGGCCGCGCGCCGGCTTGGCACGTGGCGTCTCTCCGACGCGACGCTGTACGTCACGAAGGAGCCGTGCATCATGTGCGCGGGGGCGATGATTGCCGCGCGCATCAAACGGCTCGTGTACGGCGCGCGCGATCCCAAGGGCGGCGCGGATGGCGGTGCCTTCGACCTGTTGCGCTCGCCCTGCACGAACCATCGGCTCGAAGTGACGGCCGGCGTGCTGGAAGCAGAGGCGGCCGCCCAACTGCAGGAGTTCTTTCGCAATAAGCGCCAACCCAACGCCTCGGAGAGGTGGTCGAGTGGTTGAAGGCACCCGCCTCGAAAGCGGGCGAACGTTAATAGCGTTCCGTGAGTTCGAATCTCACCCTCTCCGCCACTAGGCGCGCGGTAGTTCGACGATAAAGCGTGAGCCGCTCGGACTGCTCTGAAGCGTTACCGTTCCGCGTGCGCGCTCGACCGCGCGTTTGACGATTGCGAGGCCGAGCCCTGAACCCGATACGTCACGTTGCGTGCCGCGATAGAAGCGGTCGAAGACGCGGGCGGCATCGGTGGACGGTATCCCCGGTCCGTGATCGGCGACCTCGATGACGGCCTTCGAGTCTTGCGCTCGCACGCGGACGTCCACCTCACCCTGGCCGTACTTCACCGCATTGTCGGCGAGATTCGTTACGACGTAGCCGAGCTCGGTCGGATCGATCGCCGCGAGCACCCCGCTCTCCGTCGAGACGGCGAATCGGCGCTCGGGATGGGCGTCGGCAATCGGCGAAACGAGATCCGCAACCAGCGTGCCCACGTCGATCGGCGTCGCGGGCGCCTCCAGGCCCTCCCAACGCTCTAACAGGATCAGCTTGTCGATCAAGGCGCCCATGATGCGGCTCTGATCGTTCATCGTATCCAAGATGTGCTCGCGGTCCGGCGGGCTATCGATCCCGCCGCGACGCAAGATCGCGATGAAGCCCTGCACGACCGTGAGCGGCGTGCGCAGCTGGTGTCCCGCATCGGCGATGAACTGGCGCATCGAGGCGTTCGCGCGATCGCGCGCTGCAAAGGCGCGCTCCATCTGCTCGATCGCACCGTTATACGCGGCGGCCAGCGAGCCCAGCTCTTGGCGCTCGTCCGCGGCAATCAGCTGCGGTGTCAGGTCTCCCGACGCAAAGCGCGCGAGCGCCGACGTGACGTCGTCGAGCGGGCGGATCGCCTGGCGCGTTAGCACGCGCGCCATTAGTATGGCGCAAGCAACCGCGACGCCCAGCGCAATCAGCAGCGGTATCGAGAACGATTCCACCGTTCGAACGAGTACCGCGTCGTTGCTCTTGACGATAACGTAGACGTCTCCGACGTGAGCGTTGAGCGATTGAAGTCCGAAAGCCGTTGCCAGCCCGATGACGACGCGCGCCAGGGGCCCGGACGGGCGCGGGTCGCCGGAGAGATCGCCGCGTGGACGGATCGTAACGATGGTTTTGGTATCGAAGCGATGCGCGCGGTAAACCGTAACGCGCGTCGTCGCGTCAACAAAGACGATCTCGCCGCCGCTGCCCAGGAGCAGCGAACCGGCAAAGAGTCCGGCCGCCCGCGCGTTGGGCAAGGGCGCGCGCGTCATTGCGGTTTCGAGCTGGCCGAGTGTGCCGCTCAGCTCGTTCGAGAGTGCCCGGATGTACGCGCCGAAGGCAAACAGCGCGCCCGCAACCATGATTGCCGCGAGGACGAGCGCGATCTCGATCGCCGCAAGCGTCTGGATGCGGCGCGCCAGCCGGCTTCCCATTAGTGGCCCACTAGGCCATCGCTCGCAGCGAGTAGCCGATGCCGCGCAACGTTTGAATGAGCTTCACCGGCTCGCCGCTGTCGAGCTTCGCTCGCAGAAACGAAACGTACGTCTCGACGGTGTTGGGGATGACGTCGCGATCGATGCCCCAGACGAGATCGAGCAGCTCCGAACGAGTGAGCACCTCTTCGGCGCGCTCGGCGAAGACGCGCAGCAGATCGAACTCGCGCGCGGAGAGTTCGATGCGCCGGTTGCCGCGATAGACCGTACGGCTGGGTGTGTCGATGCTCAAATCGGCGTACGTGAGCGTTTCGCGGCGCTCGATCGCGGGCCGTCGCAGCAGGGTGTGCAGCCGTGCGACGAGCTCCTCTAGATCAAAGGGTTTGCCGACGTAGTCGTCCGCGCCGGCAACCAGGCCCGCAACCCGCTCGGCCACCTCGGTACGCGCGGTAAGCATCACGACCGGTGCCGTCGTGAGCGCGCGAATTTCGGGCAACAGACTGAAACCGTCGCCGTTAGGGAGCATCACGTCGAGCACGATGAGGTCGGGCGGCCAGGCCTCCAGGAGCGCCAGCGCGGCCGAGCCGTCGGTCGCACTGCGAACGGCAAAGCCCGCCCGGCTCAAGCCGTACTCGAGCAACTCTCGCAGTCCTCGCTCGTCGTCGATGACGAGCACTCGCGGCCCATCGCCCGCTTCAGCCATTCTCAGATTCACTCCAGGATTGGGGCCCGGCGCTTTAGGTACAATCTGGTGGTCCATGAAACTAAGCGACGGCCTTCCTCGACTCTTCGGTACCGCCTTGATCTTCCTAGCCGCAAGCGGCTGCGGGCATAAGCCGGCGCCCGAGGCTGAGGTGCCCTACGTTCAAACGTCGGTCGCCTCGTTCGGCACTATCGACCCCGCCCAGCAGCTCGCCGGCGTGATCGCACCGTACCAAAACGTCGCAATCCAAAGCTCGCTCTCCGAACCTGCCGATGCGGTGTACGTAAAGGAAGGCGATACGGTTCACGCCGGGCAGCTCCTCGCGACGCTCGACACCGCCGACCTCCAGGCTCAGCTTCAATCGGACCTTGCGACGGCCAACAGCAATCATGCCAATACCGTTCATACCGTCTTTCAAGGCGGTCTGAACATCGCGCAGGGCGTGGATGCGCTCAAAGCCGACCAAGCCGCCGTGCGACAGGCGCAGCAGACCCTCAATAACGACACCGAGAATCTCGGGCGCGATCAGAATCTTCTCAAGCAAGGCTATGTCTCGCAGCAAGCGGTGGACGCGCAGGACACGCTGGTTCGCAACGACCAGCAAGCGCTCAACACGGCCAACTCGAATCTTTCCGCGGCCCAGTCGAACGTCCAGGCGAACGGCTCGCTCTCGAGCGGCGGCATGCAGCAGGCGGCCGTGCAGCAGTCGGCGGCCCAAGAGACGGTTGCCTTGGCGCAAGCCAATCAGGTGCGCGTGCAGATCGCCAAGGCGACGATTACGTCGCCCATCGACGGCATCGTCGTCAACCGAAATCTTAACCCCGGCGAGTATCCGGGCTCGCGTGAGATCTTCACGCTACAGCAAGTGAACCCGATCTACGCGGTGCTGCATGCCTCGAGCGAGCAGGTCGCGAGCATTCAAAACGGCGCGACCGCCATGATAACGGTCGAGGATCTCAACGGCAACGCGCGCTTCGGCGGACACGTTGCCGGCGTGCTCAACGAGATCAATCCCGGGTCGACCGATTTTCAAATCAAAGTACTGCTGTCAAACTCCGGGCAGCGCTTGCGGCCTGGTATGGTGGTCCAGGGCAAGGTCGCGGCGCGGCGCGTCAGCGGCGTGCGCGTGCCGGTTACTGCGTTTACCGACGATAATCACGATGCCGTCATGACCGTGCAGACGGGCGGAAGCGTCAAGACGGTGAAGGTCGCCGAGCTCGGCACCGACGGCACGATCTCGGTCATCGCCGGAATCACGCCCGGTACGCGGATCCTGAGCAACGGTCAGGCGAGCGTCGGCGACGGTCAGCGGGTCTCGTTTCGTCAGTGAAGTTCAGCCTCACTCGACTCTTCATTAAGCGGCCCACCCTCGTCTTCGTCATCGTGGCGTTGATGATGTTCGCGGGCATTCTGTCGACGGCGACGATCGTCAAGGAGCTGTATCCCGACGTTAGTCAGCCGACGGTAACCATCTCCGTACAGTACAACGGCGCCTCCGTGACGGAGATGCGCGATAATATCGTCCAGCCGATCGAGCAGAATCTCGCCGGAACGCAGGACCTGCAGACCTTCAACTCGGTCGTGCAGCAGGGCCAGGCATCGATCAGCGCGATCTTCGACATCACCTCGGACTCGGCGACCGACCTCGCGTTGACCAACAAGGCGATCCAGGCCGCCGAGAAATACCTGCCGACGAACTTAACCCCGCCGACCGTCAACCTCTACGATCCGACGCAGTCGACGGTCGTAACGGTGGCGATGTATTCGCAGAAGCTCTCGCT
>JBAPZS010000332.1:0-11169 GCA_049285355.1 Candidatus Cybelea sp.
CTCTAGGGGTCGTCGGCAGGCTGCCGGGCGCGCGCCTGGAATATAACTCACATAAGGCGCGTCTGCGGCGTTATGCTGCGGCGGGATCTTCTTTATGGAGCGGCTTTTTCGGGAGGTTGCTTAAATCGAAGCGATAGTTGCCGGCTGGAAGCGCTTTTCGGCCTGGCTCATGGAGACTCAACCCATCCGCGAATCGCGCGATACGGTGAGCGTCGTTGCCTCTCCCTTCGGTTGCAGTTGGGAGATCGGGACGCTCAAAGGCAAGCGCTGTCTCATCGCGCGCCTGGAGATTAGCGCCACGAACATCGACGAAGCGCCCGTCTCTATTGTGAAGGCCAGCATCGGCACACCGGCGGTCGAGACCGCTCTCGACGCGACGCCGTCCCCGATTCCGCCCGGCGGCACCGCGCGCGCCACCGCACTCTTTTATATTACGCCGACGCCGGTCTATACGATCGGCAAAGCCTTCGTCGCCGACGTGGACGTCATCGACCAGTACGGGCGCGCGCATCGCGTGCCCCAAGTCGCCTTCAGGAGCCTGTTCGTTAAGTAGTCTGTAAAGCGGCGTGGCGGTTCTCGGGGCGAACGAGATACCCGAGCGCGCTTAACGCGACGACCGCCACGAGTACGACGACGAGAACCAGCGCCATCGCCTGCGCGTAGCTCGTATGCGGCGCCAACGTTGCTTCGAGCTGCGCGGTGCCGGCCGCCACCATGTTACCGAGTTGATAGGTAAATCCGGGAAACGTCGCGCGCAC
The DNA here is from genome assembly GCA_049285355.1 of Candidatus Cybelea sp. Classification (GTDB taxonomy): domain Bacteria; phylum Vulcanimicrobiota; class Vulcanimicrobiia; order Vulcanimicrobiales; family Vulcanimicrobiaceae; genus Cybelea. Next base: position 759 of record JBAPZS010000332.1, read on the forward strand.
GCCGGCGGGGGAGAGCTCGTTGAGGTGCGCCGGAATAACGCCCCACGCACCTTGAATGACGCTCTGCATCGCGAACGCCCCGGCGGCCAGCAACGGAATGGTAGGGCTGAATGCCCACAGGGGTATCGCGCAGATGGCGAGCATGGCGCAGAGCATCACGACGGCGCGGCGGCCGATTCGTTGCGAGAGCGTGCCGAATGCAACGCCGCCGGCTATCGCGCCGACGGCCGCTATGATGGAGAGCGTCGTGGTCTGCCCGGGCGCGAAATGGTGCTGCTTTTCCAGAAAGGTGGCGTATAGATCTTGCGTCCCGTGCGACATCGCGTTCAGCGCCGCCATAAAGGCGACGCCGTATAGAAAGAGCGGCCAGTGCGCGCGAAGCGAGAGCAACAAGAAGTTTTTCGCCTTCGTCACCTGCCGCGCGCGGCTTTCCAGCCAGACGGGCGATTCGGGGACGCTCGCGCGGATATAGAGGATGAGCCCTGCGGGCAGCGCGCCGATGACGAAGAGACCGCGCCAACCCCACGGCGTAAACTTGAAGACCGCAAAATAGGCGAGGGCGGCGAGAAGGTACCCGAACATATAGCCCTCTTGCAGCAAGCCGCTGAAGAAGCCGCGCCGCTGCGGAGGAAGCGCCTCCATGGCCATCGCCGCACCGAGTCCCCACTCGCCTCCCATCGCTACACCGTAGAGCGCGCGCAACACGAGAAAGACGGTAAAGTTCGGCGAGAACGCCGTGAGCAGCTCGAGGATCGAGTAGAGCCCGATGTCGATCATCAACGGAGTGCGTCGTCCGTAACGATCGGCAAGCCACCCGAAGAGCAGCGCGCCGAGCGGGCGACACAGCAGCGTCAGCGTTATCGCAAACGTAACCTCGGCAACGCCGCGCTCGAAGCTCGTCGCGATGCGCGTGACGACGAAGGTCAGAAGGAAGAAATCGAACGCGTCGAGCGACCATCCGAGGAAGGCCGCGACGAATGTTTTACGGGCTGCCGCCGTCACCTACGGTGACGAAGTAGCTGAGCTCGTGGGAGCCGGGGTGGGTGATGGAGTGGGCGTGCTGTTCGGCGGGAGCTGTGCTCCATACATTGCCAACAGCCAGATTTGCGTGTGACGCACGGTGACTTTCGGAACCGTGAACGTGAACTGGACGGTATTGCCCTCGGGCGACGTCCACTTCGGATAGTTTGCGATCAACTGATCGGTGCGCTTGCCGCGCACGTACGTTTCGTTGTAGAGCTGCAATCCGAAGACCCGGCCGGCAAACTGCATCGCCGGCAGTGTGTACTGTACGGAGGCACCGCCGTTGAGCGTGAAATCCGTGTTGCTTTGCAGACGGATTGCCATCAGCGGCGTAACTCGCATGAGCATTGGATTCGGGTTGGTCATCGGCGGCATGTCTTTGGGAAGCGGCTCGACTTGCAGCGTCATGTTTCCGTAGGGCGTCGGCGACGCCGTCGCCGCATCGTCGCTGTCGTCGCTGTCGTCCGAGGACGACGTCGGCTGGGGCGTCGGCGTAGGTGAGGGAGTGGGCTTCGCAGTCGGGACCGCCGAGCCGCTGGGCGCCGGCGACGGCGTGGGCATATTGAACGCCAGGTTGCAGGCGTACTGCTGATAGCTCAACTGGACGTTCGGGCACTTCATGCCTGTTGGACCCTGCGAGATCGAGTATTGCGCTTCGTTCGGCGCAAGGGTAGCGCCGGGATTGGCGAGCTCTTCCTGACCGTTGGTGCCAATGGTCGGCCCGGATATTCCACCGTTTGTGCCGTTCATGCCGCCGTTCATATTGCCGATGCCCCCGGCACCCATCGAGCCGGGCTGCGATACGGGAGGCGTCATATCGCCCCCCATGCCGCTATCGAGACCGCTGCCTTGGCAGGAGGCCAGTACGAGAGCGAGCGCCGCAAAAACGGCGCGGGCATCAACTTTCATCGTTCCTATCGTCTTGCCTTGACCACAGTATCTAGCTCTTCAACGAAGGAATCGATCGAAACGGTTCGCTTCTCATCGCTGCCGCGTTGATTTACATTAACGGTACCGTCTTCGACCTCTCGCTTGCCTACGACTAGAATGTACGGCACTTTCTGCGTCTTCCAATGTCGAATCTTGTATCCGAGCTTTTCGTTCGATTCGTCAACCTCGGCCCGAAAGCCCGCTCTTTGCAAGCGAGCCGCCACCTCGCGCGCGTATGCGGCCTCGCCCTCAGAGATCGGTGCGACGATTGCTTGGACTGGCGCCAGCCACGCTGGGAAGGCCCCGCCGAAATGCTCGACGAGGATTCCGAAGAAGCGCTCTAGCGAGCCGGCTAGCGCTCGATGAATCATCACCGGACGATGATCCTGGCCGTCGTCTCCTCGGTATTTCAGGTCGAAGCGCGCGGGCAGCACGAAGTCGACCTGAACGGTACCCAGCTGCCACGGACGTCCGAGCGCGTCGCGCACGTTGACGTCGAGTTTCGGTCCGTAGAAAGCGCCGCCGCCTTCATCTATCTGAAACGGTAGGCTGTAACGTTCCAATGCCTTTCGAATCGCTTGCTCGGCGACGGCGTCGGTCTCGCCGCGATCGGCGGGCAGCCGTGTCGAGAGCACGTACGCGAACTCCGCGAACCCGAATGCTTTCATCAGACGTAACGCCTCATCGAGCGTCTGTTCGAACTCGTATTGTAGTTGATCGGGCGTGCAGAAGAGATGCGCGTCGTCCTGCGTAAAGCCGCGAACGCGATTGAGACCGTGTAAGACGCCCGAGCGCTCGAAGCGGTAAACCGTTCCAAACTCGGAGTAGCGCAGCGGGAGCTCCCGATAACTGCGCAGCCGATCCTTGTAAATCAGGATGTGGCCCGGGCAGTTCATCGGTTTGAGCCGGAAGCGGTGACCTTCGACCTCGATGGGACCGAACATGTTCTCGCTAAAGTTAGCGAGGTGACCTGAGATTTCGTAGAGACGCTCGTGGGCGATGTGCGGGGTGACCACCGGCTGGTAGCCGCGCTCGTTCAGGCCTTCGCGAATGAAGCCCTCGATGATGCCGCGGACGATCGTGCCCTTGGGATGCCAGAAGACGAGCCCGCCGCCGGCCTGTTCCTCAATCGAGAAGAGATCGAGCTCGGCCCCGAGCTTGCGGTGGTCGCGTCGCCGCGCCTCCTCGAGTTGCGCCAGGTATGCGTCGAGGGCGTCACGGTCGTACCAGGCGGTGCCGTAGATCCGCTGGAGCATCGGCTTGTGCTCGTCCCCGCGCCAATAGGCGCCCGCCACGGAGGTGAGCTTAAAGGCGCCGATACGCCCGGTCGACTCGGCGTGGCCGCCCCGGCAGAGATCCGTGAAATCGCCGATCGTGTACAGCGTGATCGGCTGCTCCTCGGGAATCTCCAGAGCGATCTCAGTCTTATACGGGTTGCCGGCAAACCGTGAGACCGCCTCGGACCGCGTGACTTCCCGGCCGGTCATCGGGTAGTCGGCCGCCACAATCTCTTCCATTCGTCGCTGCAGACGGTCGAGGTCGTCGGGCGTGAACGGGTCGGGGCGATCGAAGTCGTAGTAGAAGCCGCTCTCGATCGCCGGACCGATGGTGGGCTTGGCCTCCGGAAATAGGTCTTGTACGGCGTAGGCGAGGACGTGAGCGGCGGTATGCCGCAGCTCGGCAAGCGAAGGCCTGCGATCGTCAATACCGGCGTCGGCAACCATGGGGCGGCGGCTTCGGCGCCCGCCGGGCCGAAAGCCTTTGCCCTTCGACAAGCTCAGGACAAGCTGAGCCGAAGGGTCAGGGGTTCCCTTAACCTTACGTTAATCGGGCTGCATTACAACTAAAACGTGCCTTCGACTGCCGGACGAAGGCCCAAATTTTCTTTCCGAGTAAAGGAGTTTGCTTCTGTGATACGCCCGTTGCGTCGCTGCCTGACAATGCTCGCCGTTGTGGCCGCGACGACCCTTCCCGTTGCTGCGGCTACCCAGCTCACGGGAGCAGGGTCCAGCTTCGACTACCCGTTCTTTTCGAAAGCGTTCTACATTTATAGTCAGAAGAATCCAGACGTCACGGTCAACTATCAGTCGATCGGGAGCGGCGGCGGGATTCAGCAGTTTACCGCTCGCAACGTGGACTTCGGTGCGACGGACGTGCCGATGAACGCCGACGAGCTCGCGCGAGCGAAGGATCCGGTGTTGCAGATTCCCGTCGCGCTTGGCGGAGCCGCCATCGCATACAACCTTCCGGGCGTCACCGCAACGATCCATCTGACGCGCCAGGCGATCGCCGATATTTACCTCGGGACGATCATCAAGTGGAACGATCCGCAGATCGCCAAGCTGAATCACGGCGTGAATCTGCCGGATATGCCGATCGTCGTCGTGCATCGCTCCGACGGCTCCGGCACGAGCTACATTTTCACCGACTTTCTAAGTCATGTCTCGGCAGATTGGAAGAGCAAAGTCGGCACCGGCAAGAGCGTTTCGTGGCCCGCGCCAAGCGCCGTCGGCGCGAAGGGTAACGAAGGCGTTGCGGGGCAGGTTAAAAGCACCCCCGGCGCGATCGGCTACGTCGAGATGGCGTACGTCGTGGAGAATCATATGACGGCAGTGCTTATTCAGAACAAGGCCGGCAAGTGGGTTGCCTGCACTCCGGAGAACGTTGCGGCGGCCGCCGCCGGCAAGCCCGAAGTAAGCGCGACGAACTTCTCGATCGTTGACGCCGCGGGTGCCGACTCGTATCCGATCTCGGGTTACTCATGGATCGTCGCCTACAAGAAACCGGCCGACGCGAACCGCGGCAAACTGCTTTACAGCGTCCTGTCGTGGCTCGTCGGACCGCAAGGGCAAGACAACGCGAAGTCGGTCGACTACGTTCCGCTCCCGCATAACGTGCAGGATGCCGCCGCAGCGACGCTTCGTCAGATGCAGCACTGATTGGACCCTTCCCTTCGACAGGCTCAGGGCAGGCTAGCTCAGGATGACAGCTGAGCCCAGGTTTAGGCGCGTTGCGCGCTTCGTGAGTCCCGCCGACCGCAGCTTTGCCGCGGTCGTCTACCTTGGCAGCATGCTGTTCGCGCTGCTGATCGTCGGCTTATTCGTCGAGCTGGTTCTCGGCTCGTGGCCGTCGATCGTCGCCTTCGGGCCGTCGTTTATCTGGAAGAGCGCGTGGGACCCGAGCACCAGCAAGTTCGGTGCGCTCCCAATGATCTTCGGCACGGTCGTAACCTCTTTGATCGCGATCGTCCTTGCCGCGTTCGTTGGGATTATGGCTGCCGTCTTTCTCGCGGATTTCGCACCGCGTTGGCTCAGCCAGCCGCTCTCGTTCTTGATCGAGTTGCTGGCCGCGGTGCCAAGCGTGGTATACGGCCTCTGGGGTCTCTTCGTGCTCGCACCGTTCATGCGAACCGCGATCGGTCCGGTGCTGCAAAAACTGCTGGGCTGGACGCCGCTCTTCGCGGGCCCGATCTACGGCGTAGGGCTTCTCACCGGCGGAATCATCCTGGCGTTGATGATCATCCCGACGGTGACGGCCATCTCGCGCGACGTCGTCGCCGCGATTCCGCGGGATCTACGCGAGGCCTCGATGGCGCTCGGAAGCACGAAATGGGAGACGGCGATGCGGGTGGTTTTGCCGGCCGCGCGCGTCGGCGTCTTCGGTGCGTGCGTGCTCGCGCTGGGGCGGGCGCTGGGCGAAACGATTGCCGTAACGATGGTGATCGGCAACCGGCCGGAGATCTCATCCTCGTTGTTCGCGCCGTCGTACACGCTCGCCAGCGTGATCGCAAATGAGTTCACGGAGGCGACCACGAGCATCTACATTAGCGCCCTGATCGAACTCGGCTTGATCCTGTTCGTCGTGAGCATGGTCGTCAACGCGCTCGCGCGTCTGATGATTTGGAGCGTGCGTGGCTCAGAGCGCGTATAAGTACAAGAACCTGCCGCGGCGACGCATTGCCGCGGCGCTGGGCATCACATTGGCGCTCGCCTGTGCCGTGATCGCCGCCGCCGCCCTGTTGATTATTCTCGGCTACGTGATGGTGCAGGGTATCGGTGCGATCAACTGGTCATTTCTTACGCAGTTGCCGCATCCGATCGGAATATCGGGCGGCGGTGTCGGGAACGGCATTTTAGGCACGATCATCATCATCGGCATCGCGACGGCGATGGCGGTTCCGATCGGCCTGCTGACGGGCATCTATCTCGCGCTCTTCGGACGCGGGCCGATTCCGGAGGCCCTGCGCTTTCTCTCCGACGTGCTTTCGGGTGTCCCCAGCATTGCCATCGGCCTGTTTGCCTACGCGGTACTGGTCGCGCCGCTCAAGCATTTTTCGGCGTTCTCGGCATCGTTCGCGTTTATGATGCTGATGCTGCCGCTGCTCGTGCGTACCTCAGAACAGGCAATTCGTTCGGTGCCGCAGACGGTGCGTGAAGGCGCGTTAGCTTTGGGAATGTCGAACTTCCGCGCGACGGTCGGGATCGTGCTGCCGACGGCGGCGCCGGCGATTATTACGGCGCTGCTCCTGGCAATCGCGCGCGTCGTGGGCGAGACGGCGCCGCTGCTCTTCACCGCGTTCGGTACCCAATTCTGGGAAACCAACCCGAACAACCCGATGGCGGTGCTCGCGCTGCAGGTTTTCAACTACGCGATCTCGCCGTATCCCGACTGGCAGCAGCAGGCATGGGGCGGTGCGCTCTTGCTGGTCGTCGCGGTCTTCGTGCTCAGTCTCGGCGCGCGGCTGATGCTCCGGCGCGCCATGCGCGGACTCGAAGCATGAGCGCGGCGCCGGCGATCGACGAGGTGCTTGCCGCCGAATCGTTGAGCGCCTACTACGGGAATCGAAAGGCGATCAGCGATGTCACGATCGCATTTAGCCGCAGAGCGATCACCGCACTCATCGGTCCGTCGGGCTGCGGAAAGACGACCCTGCTGCGCTGCTTCAACCGGATTCACGAGGTAAGTTTTAACGCTCGCGTCGAGGGCCGCGTGTTGCTCGACGGACACGACATCTACGACGGCGACGTCGACCCAATGGCGATCCGCCGCCGCGTCGGAATGGTCTTTCAGCGTCCGAATCCATTCCCGACCCTGTCGATCTTAGACAACACGACGGCCTGCGTCCCCAAGGGTCTGAATCACCGGCAGAAGATGGAGGCTGCAGAGCGCGCGCTGCGAGCGGCCGCACTGTGGGATGAGGTAAAGGATAAGCTGAGAACGAGCCCGTTGCGCCTCTCCGGCGGCCAGCAGCAACGGCTCTGCATCGCGCGCGCGGTGGCCGCGCAACCGGAAGTCTTGTTGATGGACGAGCCGACGGCTTCGCTCGATCCGATCGCAACGGCCGTCATCGAAGAGCTGATGTCGTCGCTGGCCGACGAGTTTACGATTATCGCCGTGACCCACAATATGCAGCAGGCGGCGCGGGTATCCGACGTGACGGCGTTCATGCTTGCCGACGAGACCGGTATCGGCCGATTGATCGAGGTTGACGATACGGGAAAGCTCTTTACCAAGCCCAGCGACCCGCGCACCGAAGACTACATCACGGGCCGGTTCGGCTAGGACACGCCGAGCCGAGGGTTAGCGCGTACAGGTGCTGTCGAAGTTGAGCTGCCGGCCGCCGACCGACACGACCTGGTGCATCTTAACGGCGTTGTCGCCGACCTTCGTGTAGGTGTTGGTCACACTCATCGTCGTCGAACCCATCCAGCTCGTTCCGGTAAAGGTCTTTCCGTCAGTGGACGTCGCGAACTCGTGCGTCGCGCCGTTGGTGGCGCTCGTACTCCAGTAGTTGCTCATATCCGTGCTGTAGCCGAAGTAATCGTCGCCCATGTAGTTGTCGCCCGACACGTGATCGTGGAGAACGTTGCGCGGCGCGACGTCGAAGGCGACGGTCAACACGTCCGTTCGTGCAGGCTGATCGCCCATTGCGGGTACCGAGGTCGTGCAGCCCCACGGCTCGCCGAGAAGATAGTTGAAACCGCTCATGTCGCCGGTTAACGTACTCTCCGCCGCAAGGGCTGGAGCCGGGTGCAGGACCGAAGCCGCGAATGCCGTCGCGCAAAGCGAGGCGAGAAGTACGCGCATGCTGCAAACCTTTCTGTACGGCGTGTAACTCGGCGGGGTATTCTTCTCGGACGCGGAAGGTCCCATGCCGCGCAACTTCGCGGTGAGGGAGGACGACGTGTTCGAAGGACGAGTCGCGCTGGTTACCGGTGGAACGCGCGGCATCGGCGCGGCGATCACGGAGATGTTGGCCGCCGCCGGGGCTACCGTCGCGGCGGGCTACAACCGCGGCATGGAGAGCGCGGAAAAATTTCAGGCGCAGATGCACGAGAAGGGCGCAAAAGTCTCGGTGCATCAGGGCCGAGTCGATCACGCCGAGGATTGCAACCGCGTCGTCAAAGAGGTGATGGATCGCTTCGGGCGCGTCGATTACTTGATTAACAATGCCGGCATCACCGTCGACAAGACCGTGCGAAAGATGAGCGTCGAGGATTGGCGTCAGGTGCTCGACGTCAACCTGTCGGGCGCATTTCAGATGACCAAAGCGGTGCTCGAGCACATGATCGAGCGCGGTTCCGGACGGATCGTGAATATCAGCTCGGTGATCGGCGAGACCGGCAATATCGGTCAGGCGAACTATGCCGCGTCGAAAGCGGGGCTCTTCGGATTCAGTAAGAGCTTGGCGCTCGAGATGGCACAGCGCGGAATTACCGTCAACTGCGTAGCGCCGGGTTTCATCGCGACCGAGATGGTTTCCGCAATCCCCGAGGCGGCGTTGGCAAAGGTTATCGAGAAGATCCCGCAGCGGCGTTTAGGACGTCCCGAAGAAGTTGCGCGGCTCGTGCGCTTCTTACTGGAGGATGAATCCGCCTACATTACCGGAGCCGTGTACTCGATCAACGGCGGACTGGATATGTAGCGGCGATGCCGTTTATGTACAGATATGCTACGCGCCGCCGCGGCGTTGGGCGGACGCCCCGCCGACTGCCCGTATGGCAATCGCCGGGGACCTCGAGAGCAAAGCCTACATATACGTCTTGGCCTTCCCGAAACCAAAGTAAGCGTTCGTCCCACGATTCGTCATCTGGAGCTTGTCGAGGGGCGGGAAGGTAAACGGGGCGCTCGTTGTGTAAATCTAGCGCGTGAGTAGTTTATCTCTCAGTGGGCGCGTCGGGATCGTTACCGGCGGATCTCGAGGAATCGGCGGCGCGATTAGCACGGTACTTGCGCAGGACGGCGCAACGGTTGCGGTGCTGGGTCTGCCCGAGGATCAGGAGCGGACGCACAGCCTGGCCGCTCGGCTCAACGGAGCATCCTCGCGCATTCATTTCTACCAGAGCGACGTAAGCGTCTATGAGGAGTGCCGCAAGGCCGTTGCAGCCGTGCTGCAAGAACATGGGCGAGTCGATTTCCTGGTCAACAACGCGGGGATAACCCGCGACCACACCGTCCGGAAGATGACGGTGGAGGAATGGGAGGCGGTCCTGCAAGTCAATCTTTCGGGACCTTTTTTTATGACTAAAGCCGTGCTCGATACGATGGTCGAGCAGGGCTTCGGGCGCATCGTCAACGTCAGCTCCGTCGTCGGCGAGAGCGGGAACTTCGGGCAAGCCAACTATGCGGCTGCCAAGGCCGGCTTGATCGGGCTCACCAAGACCGTCGCGCTCGAGGTTGCAAAGCGCGGCATCACGGTCAACGCGGTCGCACCGGGCTTCATCGACACCGATATGACCAAGGCAATGCCGGTTGCCGCCGTCGAGAACGCCATTGCGCAAACACCCGGAGCGCGGCTCGGACAGCCCGACGAGGTCGCCCGTCTCGTGCGCTTCCTGCTCGACGAGAAGGCGGGCTACATCACAGGCGCCGTCTACAACATCAACGGCGGATGGTACATGTGATGCCGGCCGGCAGCGCGCAAGATGACAGGGTGGCGCCCGAAGAGCTGCAGTACGGCATCGATATAACCGGGCTCGATCCCGGATCGTTGACCGACGCGTTACGGGCCGTCATCACCGATGTAATGACCGACCCGATTCGCATGAGCACGTGGCTGGCGAGCTTCGCGCTCGCCGAACAGAACGTCGGCCTCAACATGCTGCGTCGCTTCGCAGGCGAGACGCCGGCGGCGACCGCGTTTCAGGGCGACAAGCGCTTCGCCGAACCGGAGTGGAAGGAGAATCCGATCCTGGCCGGCGTCGTCGAGGATTACCGTGCCCGCACCGATGCGGCGTTGCAGCTCGTCGATTCGGCTCGCCTGCCGGAGGCGACGCGGCGCAAAGCGCGGTTTGCCATGCAGCTGATGTGCGATGCCTTCGCGCCGAGCAACATTCCGTGGCTCAATCCGGGCGTCGTGAAAGAGGCGACGGAGACCCAAGGCCAGAGCTTGGTACGCGGCTTGCAAAACTTTTTGGACGACGTCGCGAACAACGGCGGCTATCCGCGGCAGGTGGAC
>JBAPZS010000333.1:0-1737 GCA_049285355.1 Candidatus Cybelea sp.
CAGCAAGCTAGCTTCGACCTCTGTCCAAGCGGGCCAGCGAGGCCAGAGCTCCCTCGACCTTCGCGATGTTTGCGGCGTTTAGGGTGCTGCTCCGGTTGACGAACCCTTGAAGCTGTGACCGGGGTACGCCGCTCATGCGGGCGATTCGCTTGATCGCAGCGTCCTTGACCGCAGCGCGCAAGGCTTCGAGCTTCGCTTCGGGACTCCGATATGCGAGCACGTCTGTCGCGCTGAGCATCTCCGCGGTGTACTCCTCGTCCGTATCGGTTGGATCGACGGTGATCTCTTTGCCGATGTAGGTACGCGACTTCACGTGGACCGGCCGCGGAACGGTCACGCCGTGCATTAGGCCCGTGGGCTCGCTGCCGTCCGCGTTGAGCCGCTTACGGTCGATCGTTTGCAGCGTTCGCTGCACGAGCTCCCCATAGGTGCGTAAGCGGGGAAACGTGTCGAAGTCCCATGCTGCGCCGCAGCTCAAGCAACGCCAGTCCTGCGCGAGCCATCGCGCGGGATCGTCGAAGAGCAAGCACGACGGGCGCGGCTTCTTGCAGCAATACTTGGGGCGAGCGGCAATGTCGTCGCGGTCTTGGCTAATGAGCCCAACGATGAGGAAGTCGAATGGCCGCGCATGCGCTTGGTACGGCGCGAACACGTTCCACGTCGAGATCGTCAGTTGTTCCATCGCGGGATAGTCTTCCCAAGCAAACGGCTCGACCGGTAAGCCCAACGCCGCGCGGATTGTGCGCGTCCAAACCTCGACGATCCAGGCGTGCGGATCCCCGTCGCGCGGAACCGGTACCGGCGAGCGAAGCTGCCCGAGCACGAGTGACGAGTACTTGCGCACGTGCGGCTCACCACACTCGTCGAGATTAAAGAGCGCGTAGAGCTTCTCTGACACCGCGTAGCAATAGAGCTGCTCGCGGCGTATATAATCCGGCTTTCCGTCTGGGCAGATCGCGTAGTTTTCGTCTTCGCATTTGAGGATGGTGCCGGGGATGGCGCTTGGGTCGTACCGATTGAGTGCGGCGAATCGCTGCCGCACCGCTTCGACTTCGTCCCAGGAGAGCGCTCGGATCGCGCGCGTTCCGTCGGCCAAGACGTACGAACCGCCGACGCACGAGATGAAGCCGCCGTGCTGCGTGGCTACGACGGCGAGACTATCGGTGTCGCAGTACGCCACAGACCCTCCGCGCCGCTCGATCTCGTGCTTTGCCATTGCGAGCAGCGTCGCGCCTCCGCCGTTATGAGTGCGGCGGTTGGAAAGAAGTTGAAGCGGCCCGGGCGCTCCGGCCGGCCAACCCAATCTTTGAACGCCTTGTCCGCATAGACCATGACGGCGCGCAGCTTGCGCTTCTCGTCGTCGGGATCAATGTCGATAGGATTCGTCTCCGCTGCCGTCCCATACGCGCCGGAGAGCGCCACGACCTTATAGCCGGTCTTGCGCCGCTTATCGTCGAGCTCGTCGTCCGTCTCCCGTATGCGTAGCTCAATCAGCTTCACGAAGAAGTCATCGGTGCGCGGATCGATGAGATCGGTCCCGCGAAACAGCAGCGGCGTGAGCGTATCGAGTTGGCCGCCTTCGGCGCGAAGCCGCCACGCCTGAATGATTTCCGGTTGGCCGCCCTTCATGGCGGCGTGCGCGAGATCCGGGCCCGCGTGCCAGATCGGCTGCTCCGAAACGACCGGCCCAATGCTGATGACCGAATCATTTGCAGCATCGGGTTCGCAGAGCTGTGC
>JBAPZS010000334.1:0-8273 GCA_049285355.1 Candidatus Cybelea sp.
CGACGAGAAGAGCGGAGAGCCGGTTCCGGCCCACCATCCCTTTACGGCGCCGCAACCGGGTGACTGGGAACTGATCGATCGCGCGCCGATGGAGATGCGTGCGCAACATTACGACCTCGTGCTTAACGGCTACGAACTCGGATCGGGCTCCATTCGAATTCACAAGCCCGAGGAGCAGCGAAAAATTTTCGAGATGCTCGGCTTGCGTCCAGAAGAGATCGACGAACGCTTCGGCTTCTTTGTTCGGGCGCTGGATTACGGCGCGCCGCCGCACGGCGGAATGGCGCTGGGCATCGATCGCATCGTGATGATCGCATCCGGCGAGGAGAACATTCGCGACGTCATCGCTTTTCCGAAGAACCAAGTCGCCCGCGATTTGATGATGGACGCGCCCGGCCAGGTGCCCGACGATTTGATCGCGGACCTTCACTTGCGACGCGCGAAAGGGAACCTCTAAAGAAACCGCTGCACCGATTGCGGCGTGCAAATCTGCCACCGCCCGAGGGGTTTGGTACATGGGCTTCTTCAGAGGTTCCTTAAAATCTCACTCGCGCGCGTGAAGATCGCGTCGAACATTGGTACGGTAAGTTTGCCGGTGTTCGTATTCTGCCGGCTGGGGTGATACGAAGCGAGGGCGACGATCCTGCGATCGCCGTGCCGGGCGACGAACTCTGCGCCGTGCGCGAAGACCGGCTTCGGGGAAGTCAACGCGAATCCGCGCTGGTTTAGCACGCGCACGATCGCGGCAAAGCCAATCGCTCCGAGCCCGATCATCACCGCCAGCTCGTCGAGCGCGTCGAACTCTTCCACTAGGTACGAAAAGCAGTTGCGCAGCTCGTCGGGCGTTGGTTTGTTCTGCGGTGGAGCGCAACGCGCGGCGGCGGTGATGTAGCAGTCGAAGAGCCGCAAGCCGTCGTGACGGTCGCGGGCGACGGGCGACGAAGCAAACTTCGCCCGATGGAGTGCGGGGTAGAGAAAGTCGCCCGACGCATCGCCGGTAAATGGGCGCCCGGTACGGTTGCTGCCGTGCGCTCCGGGAGCGAGGCCTACCAGAAGCAATCGGGCGTGCGGGTCACCGAAGCCCGTGACGGGCTTACCCCAATAGCTGCAGTCGCGGTGCGCGCGCTTGCGTTCGCGTGCGATTTCGGCGGCGTAAGCGCGCAATCGCGGACAGCGCCGGCAGCGCAGCACCTCCCGGTCGATTCGATCTAGCGAGTTCACGGAGAGGCCAGTACGTCGGCGTACGCGATGCCCACCGGTGCCACCACGTAAGCTACGCCTTCGTTACGTTGCCAAACTCGCTCGATTGCGGTGCGCGGGTAGACGACGCGAACGTTGGGCGCGGCCGGGTCGTTGATCGCGCAATCGCCGTCGCCCGTGAACCCGCAAAGCACTGCGAGATGGCCGTCGGAACGCTCTAAGGGTGCGCCCGGCAGTTCGCCTGGAGCCCACGAGTAAGAGATCGCGAGCGGAAGGTTGCGCTCGATAAGCCGCTGCGCCTGATCGAGATTGCATAGGTGCGCGACGACGGAGCAAAGGCCGAGCCGGCCGCTGTACGCTGCATTGAAGGCCCAGTTCCCGGTTCCATTGTACGCACGATCGAAGACGCCGCGCGCGGTTTGGGCGACCGAACCCTCGATACCGTGATAGGCGTGAATCATCGTGAGGCTGGCGGGACTGCACCAGCCGCGCTGACCGGGCTCTTCCGTATATTGCGAGAGCGCCGGAACGTCGAGAATCAGTGCCTCTCGCGCATATGGCAACGAGTCACGTGAACGAACCGGCGCGGAAAAGGCGACGAGCTCGAAGTGGACGCCGGGCGCGCGGACCTCGATTCCGTCGAAGAGAAGCGCCGAGCGCACGACGTCGATCTCGGCGCTCGTGCCGTCGTGGCTCGGACTCAACGACGTCGCGCCACCGGGCTGCCACTCCGAATGATCGAGCCACTCGCTCGCCGGATTGCGGGCGCGTAGCAACCGGAAGGCGAGCCTTCCCCGCGGTGCGTGCGTGTTCCAGCTCAGGACGCCGCTACGCGTGGCTTCGAAGAAAAGCTGCGCGTGCTCGGTCGCTCCGAGCGTCTGCGCGAACGTCAGATCTTCCACTGCCACGCATTCCACGAGTCGCCGATGAACGCGGCCGGAACGTAGTTTTTCAGGTCGGAGTTCATCGCAGTGTAGCTCGTCTGCCAACTAAAGAAGACGGCCGGAACGAGCTCGCGCAGGCGCTCCTCCTCGCGCCGATAGAGTGCCTTACGCACCGAGGGGTCGAAGGTGCGCGCGGCGGCCAAACTCGTGGCATTGACGACGGGATCGTCAAGCCACGACGTGTTGGCACCGTGCGGCGGAATGAAGGCGCCGGCCCAATCACCCGAGTTGTCCGGATCGGGCCCGTTGGTCTCGATCGACCATTCTAGGTCGTACTTTCCCGTGTAGAGCGGACCGTTTTCCGCGAAGAGATAGCTGCCGGGATAGTTTCGGACCGCAACGTCGATGCCGACATCGCGGAGCATCGATTGAATTAGAAGCTGCGATTCGGTGTTCTCTTGGTGACCGGTAGTCGCGTAGATCGCGAGATGCATCGCCAGCGGGCCTTTGCGTAAGATCCCGTCGGGGCCCGGCGCCCAGCCGGCCGATGCGAGAAGTTGCCGCGCGGCGGCCGGATCGTAGCGATAGTTCGGCAGCGCCGGCGCCGCCCAGGATTCCGGAAAGATATCCGACACGGCGCGCCGGTCGAGCGAGTGAAAAACGCTCGCCTCGATGCGGCTCCAATCGACGGCTAACTCGATCGCGCGGCGAACGCGGACGTCGGCAAGCTGCGGACGGCTCATGTTGATGCCGAGGTGGCGCCAGTTCGCCGTCAGGCGACGCGCGACGACGATTCCCTTGATGGAAGAGAGTCGTGCAATGACATGCACGCTGACGCTAGGATAGACGTCGATCTCGTGCGCCGCAAGTTCATCGAAGAGCGTGTTAACGTCGGGAACGACCTTCCAGATGACCTCGTGCAGCTGCGGAACTCCGCGAAAGTACCGGCGATTCGGCACAAAGGTCAGCGAACCGCCGTGATTCCATTGCTCGAGCACGAAGGGCCCACTCGAGAGCGGATGCTCGTTGAAGCCGGACTCGCGCAGGTTATCCGTCCGCGCCAGCATATGTTCCGGCAACGGCGGGTATGCAGCCCCGCCGATTGCGAGAATACCCAGTACGGCAACGCTCGGGTGCCGCAAACGGATAACGATCGTGTGCGGATCCGGTGCGTTTGCGGCGGCGATCTCGTCCCAACCGTAGGTGCTCTTTACGGCATTGCGTAAGTCGCGCACGGCTCGGTACGTGAATAGCCAATCGGCGGCGGTCAGCGGTGCGCCGTCGGCCCAGAAGACGTCTTTGCGCAGATGGACGACGATCGTCTTGCCGTCGCGGCTTATGCCACCGTTACGCAGCGTCGGCACCTGTGTCGCGAGATCGGGAACGTAGTCGCCTCGCGCATCGTAACGCAGGATGAACGAGTACAGCAGCCCGGCGGTAGTATCGCTTGCCGCGGTGTGCGAGTACATCGGGTTGAGACTATCGGGCTCCTCGTCCTCGCCGAGGCGTAAGATACCGGGTACCGTCCATGGATTGCGCTCGCCGCGCGACGGCGACGGCGACCGCGCGCAGGCCGTGCACGCGACGATGAGTGCGAGAAACGCCGCCGCGCTCCGGTCGCCTCTCACGTGCGAGCGAGCGGGGGACGTTTAATAAGATGCGGAGCGATCTGCGCGTAAAGATCGGCGGCGCCGAAGCGCACGACGTCGTCGGTCGGAAGCTGCGTTATGGCGCGCGCCCGGGCAATCTCTTCCCGCGCCTGCGGGTCGCTCAGTCCGTGTGTATTCAGCGCGATGCCTACGACGGGCGCGGGCTTGACGGTTTGAAGAATTGCCTCGTGAATCTGGATCAGTTTATCGTACGGCAAGATCGGCGTGTTGTAGGACTCGATTCGCGTGCGCGCCGGATCGCAGACGAGCAGAAGGGCATCTGGGCCGCAGCCGGTCATCAACGACAGCGTGACCGGAGCGTAGGCCGGATGATTGATCGCGCCTTGTCCCTCAACCACGATGAGATCGGCACCTTCGTGGTCGGCGTAAAGCACGAGCTGCTCGGCCGCGCCCGCAGCAAAATCCGAGATCACGCGGTCGACGGAGATTCCCCATCCTGCAATGACGATACCGGTCTGGCCGGTGGGGACGAATCGGGCCTTACGCCCACGGGTGCTTGCCGCTGCGACGAGTTCGAGCGCGACCGTCATTTTTCCGACCGCGCAATCGTTGCCGACCGTCAGCAACACCGGCGCCCGAACTCCATAAACGTCGCCGGAGAAGAGCGGCACCTCGGGGGGTTCGCGAACGTCCCAGATCCTAACGCCGGCTGCGCTCGCGGCATTGCGAAACTCGCGATCCGCTCCGAGCATCTCGTGCAGTCCGCTTACGATCTCGAGCTTCGCGGCGATTGCCGCGGCGATGGCGCTTCGCCAGTCGGCGGGAAGACCGCCGCCTTTTGGCGCGGTTCCGATCAATAGCGAGGTCGGAGCGTATCCGAGTGCCTCCGCGACGCTGCCTACGACCGGCGCGTCGCTGGGGAGATATGGAAGAACCTCTCTAACGCGTTGCCCGGCATGCGCGGGATCGATGACGGCGGCAATTTCGTCGTTCCCGTATCGAATGACGCCATGCGCCGTCTTGGCGTCGTCCGCGAATCGGCCGGGAGCTAAGATCGCATAGCGCCTCGTCATACCGGTGCGGCTTCGCGAACGCCCAAGCCGGGTGCGTCGGGAATAATCAGCTTGGCGCCGTCGTATCGCACGCCGGCAAAGGGATCACGCGAGATCAAGAGCGGTCCGTCGAGATCGGCCCAATCCGCCAGCGGCGAGAGTTGCGCTGCGGCGGTGGCCGCAATGGCGCTCTCGATCATGCACCCGATCATAACCTTCAGCTTCATCGCCCGCGCGGTCTGGATCATCGCGACCGCCCCACGAATGCCGCCGGCCTTGGCGAGCTTGACGTTCACGCCGTCGATGCAGCCGCGCAGCGGCGGCAGATCGGCAGCGACGAGGCAGTCTTCGTCGGCGACGATCGGGATGGAGACTCGCTCGCGAATCGCTCTCAGCCAGTGGGGGTTACCGGCCGCAACGGGCTGCTCGCAGTACTCGATGTCGTAGCGTTCCAACTCGCGCAGGATCGTAATAGCAGCGTCGACGCTCCAACCCTCGTTGGCGTCGATTCGAATGGCGCCGCCATAACGCGCGCGGATCGCCCCAATGGTCTCGACCTCTTGCGCCGGCGAGCCGGCGCCGAGCTTTACCTTCAGAATCGGGAAGTGCGCGGCTTCATCGACCTTGCGAAGCGTCAGCTGCGGTTCGGCGATGCCGATTGTAAAGGAGGTTTGCGGCGCGCGCGACGGATCCAAACCGAGAAGCGCATATACCGGCTTGCCGAGCTGCTTGCCGATGAGGTCGTGGAGGGCGAGGTCGAGTCCGGCGCGGGCTGCGGCCGGAATCGCATCGTGCAGCAACGCTTCGAGCCGGTATGGATCGTCACCGGCCGGAGGATGGGCCGCGAAATAGTCCGCAACGCTCTCCACGGATTCACCATAACGCTCGATCGGGGTCGCCTCGCCGACGCCTTCCCAATCGCCGGCTCGAACGCGAACGACCGCCGTGCGAGCGATGGACTCTTCGCCGCGCGCGATCTTGAACGGATAGACGAGCGGCAGGTCCATCGTCGAAACGGAGAGTGAGAGCGCGGGCATTGGGCCTGGATTCGTGGGTTCGTTAGGTTCTACCGGCAGGCAAACGCCGAGAAGACGCGAGAGACTTGACGGCGGTGGTACGGTAGAGGGGCTCGACTGCGCTTAGCGCGCAGCGTACGCTGGTACCGAACCGACTATGTTGACTAGGGAGCATCAGCTCCGGATACGACGGACGAAGCGGGCGAGAACGCCCCCCGAACCGGCGCCCGGGCCGCACCCACCTGCGAGAACGCAGGTTCTACCGCGGACGCAAGACGCTATTTGTGGTTGAGTTTTTATTTACGGGAACGGCAGAGCGCCTCGCGCCACAGCGCGACTCCCTCGCTCAACGCGGAGACCTTTGCGTTGCCGGACGGCTCGTCGAGAACGATGAATCCGCGAAACGATGCGAAGTCGCGTGCAACGCCGGCGATTGTTTCCACCGTCTGCCGCTCAAGCGTGGTCCACAGCAGAACCGTATTCGATGCGAGCGCGCGCGGGTCGCTGGCCGCATCGAACTCCAGCGGGGCGGGTCCGTAACGAAGCCAAGCGGAGTCGGCCTCCTTTATCACCCGCTTGCAATCGTGGGTGCTCGCGGCAAACGTCCCCGCGGCGTTGCGCAACGCCAACGTAATATTTTCGCGCTTGGCGAGCGTTGTAGCGTCGCCGAGGCGACTAAACTGCTCGCTCCAGGAACACTCCGTCTCGCGCAAAAGCGGAGCCGCAATCAACGGCGCGCCGAGGAGCGACGCGCGACGCAGGATCTCCGGCATACGCGCCGGTTCCGATGCGAAAAAGCGCGGATCGCTCAGCGCCGCAATCGAAAGACCCCAGTCGGCCGCCATCTTCTTGACTTGAGCGAGGTAGTCGTCGTCGGCTCGCGGAAAATGCCGAACGTCTAAGACGACGCCGTCGCAAGCCAAGTCGCGCGCGCAAAGGTCTAAGAACTCGAGTTGCGTGAGCTCGCCGCTCTCGATCTCGCGGTGGAGCGCACCGCTCGTGCAGGCAAGCTTCATTGGGCTCGGACTTTCGACTGCTCGCCGTAGCTAACCCTCGTTCGCTGGATGCATGCAATACCATGAGAATCGCTTTAGGTGCCGACCACGCCGGTTTCGAATACAAGGATCGTATCGCGAAGATGCTGCGCGGGCGCGGCCACGAGATAATCGACTATGGCACGCACGACGCTTCGCCGGTCGACTATCCGCAGTACGGCTACGCCGTCGGCGCGGCCGTAGCGACGGGTCAGGTCGATCGGGGCGTGCTCGTCTGCGGCTCGAGCCTGGGGATCGCCATGGCTGCCAACAAAGTACCGGGGGTACGCTGTGCGCCGGTTGGGGAGCCGTACTCCGTCGAGCTGGCGCGCCGGCATAACGACGCCAATGTCGTAGCCTTCTCGGAGCGCCTGTCCGGGTGGGAGATGGTCGAGCGGATGGTGCACATCTATCTCGACACTCCCTTCGAGGGAGGACGCCACGCGGGCCGCGTCGGGCAGCTCTTCGAGTACGGCGAAGCGCAATGCGAGCGAACCCTCAAAGATTTAGAGCGTGGCGAGGTCACCGGCGCACAAACCCCCAAAGAAGTCTTCTAGTGGAAATCCTAACGCCAGGCCACATCGAAGCGACGGATCCCGAACTCTTTGCTGCAATCGCCGGCGAGGAGCAACGGCAGCGGGAGAATCTCGAGCTCATCGCCTCTGAAAATTACGCCAGCCGAGCGGTTCGCGAAGCGAACGCGGGCGTGATGACCAACAAATACGCGGAAGGTTACCCAGGCAAGCGATACTACGGAGGCTGCCAATGGGTCGACGTTGCCGAGACGCTCGCATTGGAGCGCTTGAAACGGCTTTTCGGCGCCGAGCACGCCAACGTCCAGCCGCACTCGGGCGCGCAAGCGAACATGGCCGTTTTTATGGCCGTCTTGCAGCCGGGAGATACCGTTCTCGGAATGTCGCTGGCTCACGGCGGACACCTAACGCACGGGACCAAAGTCAGCTTCTCGGGTAAACTCTATAATGCGATTGCGTACGGTGTTCGCAAAGACACCGAGCTCATAGATTTCGACGAAGTTCGAGCGCTCGCGCGGGAGCATCGGCCCAAACTCATCGTCGCCGGAGCGAGCGCCTATCCGCGAGTCATGGAGTACGAGGGCTTTGCGGAGATCGCGCAAGAGATCGGCGCACCGCTCTTGGTGGATTTCGCGCACGTCGCGGGACTGGTCGCCGCGGGCCTTCACCCGTCGCCCGTAGCGCTCGCCGATTTCGTCACGTCGACGACGCACAAGACGTTGCGCGGTCCGCGCGGCGGCTTCGTCCTCAGCAATCAGAAGTGGGCGACCGCCGTCGACAAGAGCGTCTTCCCGGGAATTCAAGGCGGTCCGCTCATGCATACCATCGCCGCAAAAGCGGTCGCGTTCGGCGAGGCGCTGCAGCCGGAGTTCAAGACCTATCAGGAGCAAGTCGTGAAGAACGCGCGCGCTATGGCCGACGAGTTTATGCGAGCCGGTCTGCGC